>NZ_PQLN01000080.1:0-19814 GCF_002919855.1 Aeromonas sp. ASNIH8
AAACAGCTCAAGTCGGTGCTGACCAGTGGCCGCGACCAACTGCCCGCAAGCCCGCTGAGCTACCCAGAGTTACCGCAAGAGCACGAGAACATCCGTGGCCCCCAGAGCTTCCACTAAAGAGGATACGCCCCATGACCCAACAAACCCTGACCCGCCTGAGAAACCTGAAACTGACCGGCATGGCGGATGCCGTGCAACAACAACTGGAACATGCGAGTACCTACGAAGGGCTGCCCTTCATCGAGCGGCTAAGCCTGCTGGTCGAACACGAACAACTGAGCCGGGAGCAGCGTAAGCAAACTCGGCTGGTCAAGCAGGCAAGGCTCAAACTCCAGGCCACGGTGCAGGAGCTGGACTACCAGTCAGCACGCAACCTGGAGCGGTCACAGGTAGCAAACCTGGCCCAAGGAGAGTGGCTGCGCCGGGGCCAGAACCTGCTCATTACCGGCCCCTGTGGCTGTGGAAAAACCTACCTGGCTTGTGCGCTGGGCTACCAAGCCTGTCAGCAAGGGCATAGCACTCGTTACTACCGGCTGCCACGTCTGCTGCTTGAGCTGAGCCAGGCCAAGGTAGATGGCAGTTACGCCAGACTGTTGGGTCAACTGGCAAGGATAGAGCTGCTGATCCTGGATGACTGGGGACTGGAAGCGGTGAGTGCCGAACAGCGCAACGCACTGCTGGAGATCATGGATGATCGGTATGGGAAATACTCGACGATAGTGGTCAGTCAGCTGCCAACTGAAGAGTGGTACGCGAGCTTGGGTGACAACACCCTGGCAGATGCGATCCTGGACCGGCTGATGCACAACGCTCACCGGCTGCCACTGAAGGGAGAATCGATGAGGAAGAGGAGAAGTGAGTTGACCCAATCTGAACAGTCGAGTTAGAAACGAGATGACGTGAGCGCGTTAAGGATCAGGGTGTTCACGTTGGCCGGAATGGCTGTTCAACTTCGCCGGAATACGCATCTGCGCCAGTTCACCTTATTTATGCTGTAAATCCACCAGCTCGAACAACGCCTTGGGTACGCCACCGTCAGCAGCCTTCCCTAACCTATCAAAGCAAAATTAAGGCCCACACAAAGTGGCAAACGCTGGTTGCTGCATCTGACACCTGGTAGCCCACATGCCCGCACCGTCACCTTACAAGTGCGTTGGTCTGGGGTTCAGTGGCAACTGCTCACCATCAGCAATGCTGACGACTGGCGCACCATGAGCCAACCGGTGGATGAGATCTGCGTTGATCCCAAGCGCAGGTGTTTCTGGCATTGCCAGGCAGGGCCGGTCCCGTTCACCGAGCAGCCCAGGGTACTGGCCAGCTTTCTGGCTGACCTGCAACGCATTTGTATTCATCGCGGTTTTACCGTGGAGAGTGACCCCTTACCCCATCAGGAAGGTGCCGATGACCAGAACACTGCTCGCCCTTGAGCTGGAGGGGGTTCACGACAACGGGGGGCAGACCCAGGTGGTGCTGGACTACGGTCTACGGGTCGATGGCTACGCCCTCTATCTGCGCTATCAGACCGAACGGGGTGACGCACTGGCCGAATGGCTGTGCGATCACCCGGAACGGGAGTGGCTTTATGGCATCGGCAACCTGCTGGCCACCAGTTACCAGATCCCGTTGCACGACCTGACACAGCAAAGGCTGCGCTCTGCCAATCACTGACCCACTCATCGCAATCACCACCCCCCTTATCGCAAAACACACCCCACCGGCCAGTGGGGCGAACGCTTTTGGAGAATGAATCATGTTGCATCACAAACTCAGTGCTGGGGAGCAACCCGGCACTTATCGGGTGACCGACTTAGTCACCGACGACGACTTGCTCACCATCGCCCAGGCACTGGCCCGCCAGAAGCTCGCCAAAGGCGTGGCCCTCACCGACAAGCATCTGGCCCACCACGCGCTACAAGGGCTGCTGCAAACGCGGGATCGCGAAGTGTTCGCCGCACTGTTCCTCGATAACCAGCACCGGATCCTGGCCTACGAGGAGCTGTTTCTCGGCACCCTCTCCGCTGCGACCGTCTACCCCCGCGACGTGGTCAAGCGGGCGCTGCACCACAATGCCGCCGCGCTGATGCTGGTCCACAACCATCCCTCAGGTTACCCAGAACCCAGCCGTGCAGATATCGAGATCACTCAGCGACTGCAAAGCGCCCTAGCGCTGGTCGATATCCGCACGCTGGATCATCTGGTGGTGGGGGCGGAGGGCGTGGTGTCACTGGCAGAGCGTGGACATTTGTAACAGTTGCGCCGATCAGGCCGTCCTTTTCGGGAGTAATGAGCATGGTCTGCGATGACCTGTGCAAGGACCCACCCTCATTTGGAGTAAAAACATGAGCACGATAGGCAGTTGGGGATTACACACCCAGGTTCAGCCCCGTTTTGGCGCACGAGCCATTGTCGAACGAAGCGGAGTCTCCCTGCTCTGGGATCGCAGCGGCGTCTATGGCGAGGCCGACGAGCAGTGGCTCACCGACATCGACACCGTTTTACCGGGGTTTATTGAGCGTCTTAGCAAACTATTTCAACAAGGGGAACTGCTGAGCGACCAAGATAAATTGGTAACATTGAGGCAAGGGGAATGGGTCTGCCTGGCCAATCCAAGGGCCAGCTATGGCTACCTCTATCTGGATGTCTACCGGCAAGAAAGCGGCAATGTTCCAGCCACAGAGGCATAAAGTCGACACAAAGGGTGAGCCACAGACTCACCCTTTGCCCAAAACTTCTTTTTTTGGCTCTCTACTGAACCCCTAATGCCTTGTAAACGGCATCAATCAGATCAAACTGACCGTTACCTGATTTTGCCGGTGCTAGCCTTCCTTGGTAGACTTTGCCACCCATTCATCGAACACAAAGCCTCTAATGAAGCTGCTCAACACTTACGACGACAAAGACGAAGCCGAAATTGCATTAACCAAGATCACGGGTGAAAAACGCTTGGCCAGTGAACGTGATAGCACAGTTGTGATCTATAACCTGTTCGGCCAGCCCACTTGGGGTAACTTTCATCGGCTCGGCATGTTCGATTTGCCTGAGCTGCAGAGCATGTTAGAACAACGAAAAGCAGGGCAGCCAATTGATACCGCCCGCCATCGTGAAATTCTCTCCATGCTGCGTTATGCCGCCAGATCTTTCGAGCTCACCATCCCCGAGCATTGGTTATAAAAAGGCCGGTTTCCCGGCCTTTTGTTTTTTTACTCTTCAAATTCAGCATTGCCAAACTTGAGCATACTGCAATTCTCTTTGATGGCTCGCTGCAAGTTGGCATCAAACCCTTTCCCTGAACGGGCGTTAATCTCAATTGAGATCTCCACATCCACTCCCAATTGGCTGGTGAAGTTTTGCACAACCTCATCCATCAGCGTGGCAAAATCCATCTTGGCCTTGATGGGGTCAATCCTGACCGAGCCATAGAACCGAGTTTTCTCGGCGATTGGAGGCGTAGGCAATGGACACAAGCCGTCTCCACCAGCTCCTTTTTCCCCATCAGTCCCTGTTGTTTTTTTGGTGTCGTTATCGCCGTCTTTTATAGAGGGCTTATCGATTTCCTTTTGTTCTTCTGTCTTACTTTTCTCTTTGTCCAGCTTGTCTCGATAACGTAGGGCTGCCTCGCGGTTTATCAGCAGGCTGTGCTCATCGATAAACACGGTGGCCGCTTTGCCAAAAGCAAAGCCCTCAAAACGATCTTCACGCTGGCTAGAGGCAAAGGCGAAATAGTCAGAGCCCTGGATAGCAGCTTCGATGCAGTGGCGCAATACCGAATCATTGACCAAGCGCGGCATATAAAGATACTGGCAAGCATCCTGCCACACCTTCAATGCGCTAACCGATTCAGCGCCTTTGCTGAAATAGTACTTATCCAACAAGTTGCGCAAATGAACGGGTGACCACTCTTTGATCAGCCACTCCTCTTCAATCAATCGGTTCTCAATCTCTTGGATCAATTTGGGCGCGCCTGAAGCGATCTGAGCGACCTCCCACTCCAGCGATTCGCCGGGCTCCTGCAACGGGGCTAGCAACCACTTGTAGGTATCGCGGATCAAGCTATCAAACTGCTTTTTCGCACCATCGCGGTTGGCTTTAGCCTGGGTCAGATGCGCCAGATCCTGATTGAGCACGCCGTTTTCGATATCGGTGACAATGGAGTGCCAAGCCAAGTAGGTTCTGCCTTGATCTTTCAAGCGACTCAGGCTGTCATAATCCGCAGCCAAGAAGAGCAGGCGGTTTTGCTTCACCCGAGGTTGCTCACCACGCTTGAGCAAGATGGCTTCTGCTGCTTTGAAAGCCTGATTGGTGCTACTGCTACGGCTGTATGCCGACAACCCCTGAGGTTCCAGCACCACCAGCCGTGGCCCATTGCCATATTCATCCGGCACATCGCCAGCAGGGGTAAAGACATGGATGCCAGCAAAGCCGTGCTGAGCACCAAAGCAGCCCGTCACCGACTTTTTCAACAGGGGGAGCAAATCCTCACGTTCGCTGACATTGCTCTTACGCGTTTCCATCTCCCGCCGCAGGTTTGGCTTGGTATCGAGCCACAGCCGCTCTTTATCGCCATAGAGATAGGTCAGGCGGTCCCGTAAGCGGGTCAGCACATCCTTGAACGTGCCAACCGTTTGACCGGGAGAGCAGGCTCCGAGCAAGATCCGCTCCACTTCCAAACCACGGTGCATCTGATCACTGGAACTCGGCGCACTGCCCAAAAACAGCGTGCGCATCACTCGGCGGGCAGCATGATATTGCCCAAAGCGCGTGTCATTTTTATCAAGATCGGCGGCTTCCGAGCGAACACCATCCACCTCTTTTTCGATGACCGGCTCCCACCCTTGAGGCAGATAATGGATGCTCTTGCCGCGCACATTGCTGTCATCAAGGGGCAGCGAACCCGGCATGATCAACGCATCGCGATTATCCGCTACCCACAAACGGTGGATCACGATGGCCATATACTGCAACACACCACGGGTACGCTGGAATTTGTCCAGGGTTGACCAGTCCTCATAAAGACGGTCGAAGACTTCCGGGTGGATGGGATATGACTTGCACAACCGATCGTAGTAATGGCCTGACTGCGTTTCGTTCGGAAAATCCGGTGCATGTTGGCGATAGAAATCTGCGTATTGTTGCGCAATGCCTTGCACCTGAGCTGGATCACCGGCTGATTCAAACAGGCGGCGGCGCACAATTTCAAACGCCTCTTCGGTTGCAACCGGCTTCCAGACCGATTCAACACGAGCAAAATACTTCTCAAGGGAATCAAGCGCCTTCTGCCCCATCGTGCCGCCGACTTCCAGTGCGGATTCTGGCAAAGAGGCCAACAGCATGGCGTTGGGTACAGCCTTCATCGCCTCGGTCAACGCCTGAATAAAGGTGATATTGGAGTCAAAGGTCCCGGCATTAAACTGCTTGCCCACCTCCAACTGGCGCAAGAACGCCACCAGCTCATCCATCAAGACGACGCAAGGAGCAGCCTTGGTCAGTAACGCAACCAGCAACTCCTTACCCGGTGAAGTACCATCCCGATCACTGTCAGCAACCAGCTCATAACCCTCGTCGCCCAACAGTTGCCAAGCCAACTCACCCCACAGGGTATTGGCCCGCACTGCACCATGCTGGCGCGGCTGACTCACCGACAAGTTGATACCATCGATCACCGCGACTCTCGCGAGCGGCAATTGATCGATCCCGGCCGCATCCAGGATCGGCGGGATGCCCTGCAAACGATCCGTGGTCACGTTGCGTGATGCCAGATGATAAACGGCCAACATGGTGTGGGTCTTACCACCACCAAATGCCGTTTGGAGCTGAATAACCGGATCGCCTCCCTTGCCAGCCAACCGCTCGGCAACGGAGCCTAACAGCAGCCGCATCCCTTCGGTGATAAAGGTACGCGCAAAGAACTGCTCGGCATCTTGATACTCCAGCGGGGCCTTGCCGTTAGCCACTTGGGTAATATCTGCGGCAAACTCGGACTGTTTAAACGTGCCTTCCAGCACATCACGATGGGGGCGCGCAATCTCGCGCCAGGGTTTCAGACTCATTGTTAAGCCTCGTGCAATAAACGTTGAAGCCCTGTAATCAGAGCCTTAAAACTTGTTGAGCGATGAGCCTCATCCAGACGAAGGTAAGGGGCGATGCTTCTGGATCCGCTCAACTTCTGGTATGTGTTTTTTGTGATTTTTTTCAGTTCTTCAGCCGCGTTGACTAAGCGATCAGGATCACGAAATTTCTGGTTTCCTTGTAACTTGGCTAACCCTGTCAAATTCAATCCTTGTTCAACTGCTGCTAGATCACCCAGATAAAAACTTTCCAGTTCACGACAGGCGATTCGGATCAAGGAGTTCGGTCGACCTGCCTGTTCACACAAAGTGAATAATTGTGCTTTGATGTCCACGCAATTACCCGAGTCTTGATCGCGCATCACAACAAACAGTGCATCCCCCTGCCAACCTCGCAAACGCATCACCAGTCTCTTATGGAGATCCTGTTTTCCTTCAAAAACAACAAAGCGAAACTGAACATCAGGAAATAAACGAGGGATCACTCCCTCCAGCATGGCCCTAGCGGATGGCTCCTCCAAGCAAAAAACCACTGTCGTCATTGAGGGTCTACTCCCTCAAAGAAGCCATGTTTCCACAGATAACCTAACTGATCGCCTTCAGCCATATAGGCAGCCACCTGCTTATTATCTCTGGCTCTGACAATCTCGGTTGCCCCTTGTTTTTTTACCAGCCAATAAACAGAGTCCAGCTCGACTGCATTAAGAAAATCAGGGGAATGGGTAGAGACGAACACCTGGCCACCGCGCTGGGCATAGGCGCTGAACTCTTCGGCCAGTTCCCACAACAACCCCGGATAAAGTTGATTTTCAGGCTCTTCAACACACAGCAGAGGATGGGGAACTGGATCATAAAGCAGCACCAGATAGGCAAACATCTTGATCGTGCCATCCGACACATACCGCGCCAGAAAAGGGTCCTCAAAGGCACCATCTTGGAAGCGTAATAGCACGCGCCCCTCTTCTGTCGTTTTAGCATCGACCTTGGTAATGCCAGGAACTCTATGTGTCAGCTTGTCCAGAATGGCGGAAAAAACCTCCGGGTATCGGCTATGTAAATGCTGCGTCACCAGAGAAAGGTTATCCCCTTCACGAGAGAGGTGTTCGGCATAACCAGCCTCTTGTTCAGGACGAGCCCGATTGATATGGAAATCAGAGATATGCCAATTTTCGATCAGGGTACCGAGCGTGACGACAGCCGGGAACTGGGCAAATTGTGCTAACCCTTTAATCGCCAAAATGTCCGGCGACTTCAATCGCTGCTCCTCTCTTACCAATTGATTAACATCTTTGACTTTCTCAATTTCGTTGGTAACTGCCACACCAACACCGCGAGAAAAGTCCAGAAAATGCCATGGCTGCCCACCGCTACCGCGTCGGTACTTCAAAATTTCGCGCTCAACTATCGGGCGGCCGTTGTCTTCACCAATCTCAAGAAAATAGGTCACCAACGGGGCTGTATCATGCTCACGAAATTTAAGCTCAATCTCGATATTGCCTTCTGCCCCGCGGCTTTTTACCTCCTGAAAGCCCCGACTTCCCCCGGCTTTCACCAAGGCAGTATGCAAATTGCTCGACAAGGCTTCACGCAGAAAATCAAATACCCCAAACAGGGTTGATTTTCCGGTTCCGTTTGCCCCCACCAACACACAAAACTTGGGGATCCCCTCCATCTGTGTGTTACGGAAGCTTTTGAAGTTCTTTAAGCTGATCGACTCAATATGCATACGGCTGTCCTGTGTTCATGTTGTTGGCGAAAGCCAATCAGAAATCAAATCCTTGTTGGTCGCCAACCTGACCGCTTTCGGCCATAGCGCCTTGCATCGCTTCCCATGCCATGACCAACTCGTTATAGGCACGGGCGTCGCTGGCCCAGCCTTTACGTTCGCAAAGGGTATAGAGGCGATAGGCCAAGGAGCGGATGGCGTCGCTCTTGCTTGGCATCAATGCCAGCATGGCCCCGGCAGCGCTGGCGCCTTGGCTATTTAACAGGCGAATCAGTTGATGCAACCCCTCCCACACCGGGGTGCGGCTGTCGCGCTCAGGTGTCCAGTCGCTCGGCAGCTCTGCCCATTTGAGCAGACGCAGGTCCCCTTGTCCGGCCTCAACGACCCCGGCCTCGACCAGGCCCGCGACGCTGGTGCCCTTGGCGCGGGCCAACACATCGGCCTCGCCAAATTTGCCCACCCGCCAATCTTGCTGCTCGAACCAGTGCAAACAGAATTGGGTATCCGCATCGAAGTCATCTTCGGCGAGGAAGCGGTTGATGAGTTGCAGCGCAGTTTTGACGCTCATGGTGCTGCCGTCGGCTTCCAGCACGGCGGCATATTTGCTGAAGATCCCCATGCCGGGGCCGATAATAGCTTGTGATAAATCCACCGGCGCGACGGCTGACTGGTTGTTGCCATGTGCATCGATGCCACCCTGCGTCATCTCATCCAAGGCATCGGGCAGCACGGCGTTAAGCTCACGAATAAACTGACGGCGGCTAATGGTGTCGGCGCTGGCCAAGCGCTTATTGCACACCAGTACCACGCTGGAAGCCAGCGCGTTAGTGCCAGAACCAATCATGCGATTTCCCATCTCGGTACGCATCGGCCAGGTGCCGCTAATGGCAAAGCCGGCATCGATCACCGCCTGCAAGAAGGTTTCCCAACCAGCGCTGGAGGTGCCGTCCGCCTTGGTTTCGGACTGCTTAAAGGCGTAGTAGATGGTGACCGGGAAGGCGGGGTGAGCCTGCTCGGCCATCTGGTGGATCGCCTTACCCATACCGTCCAAGAAGAAGGCTTCGGCCCCCTCTTTGCCACCGTGGCGATAGGGCGTGGCTACCAACTCCTCAGCCTTAGGTACCGCCATGGTGGCATAGAGATTCGGGAAGATCGGCCGTAACGATTTACGTAGCCAGACATAGAAAAAGTCCGACAAATCGGCGTAGCCGATATTGTCGTAATAGGGGGGGTCCGATGAAATTACCTTATTGCGACTAACAGTCTGTGTTTGAGCATCAGACTGGCTTACATTACCTCGTCCAGATGCTGGCAAATATTCACTTAATACTCGGATACCTTGATCCAGTGCATTTTCGTAGCTACCAGCCGACCCACCGATGAAGTTTGCTTCTGCAAAATCCCAGGTCATGGGAATAGCTTGTCTTCCAAAGGTATTTCTCAAGCTATCCCTAGTTGAGTCCCAGCCACAAATTGATGAGCCCCGGTCGCTCATTTTATTGATACCAAAGCTAAGATACACCCCCACCGCCTGCGCATAGGCTGTTGCGCCGGTGCCACCAGCATCGAGACCGATTCCATCGTCCGCCATCCCAGCAGAGCAGGCATCTTCATGGCAGCGAGCAATGGCTTCACCGACCAAGTCAGAGAAGGTGGTCAGCGCGACTAATTGGCGGGGGGTGAACAAATCCCCCCACTCTTTCAGACCATAAGGTACGCAGGTACCCCCTGTCAGTCTTGCAGGAACTAACCCCGAAGGACGCCATTCAGGCGGTTGCACTAAAGCAACTTGCTCCTGTTCATCCATAGGCGATAAATAGACTCGACCTTTTTTGCCCTCTAGTACAATAGCCATCAGGCGCTGAGACATTCGGCCTGCTTGCCCTTCATCTTTAATGTAAGAGCCTGTAATTGGAGTATTAGAAATTAGACACTGGAAATTGGCACCACGTCCTTCAGCTTTAGTTCCTGTCTTAGCTGATTCCGGCGGCGTACCCACCTGGACGGTAAAACGATAACTATCTCCTTCCACCACAGGTTCGACATAGGCCTCTTTGCCTGCCTTGGAGGAAAGAACAAAGGTCGAGGCCAGCGGCACATCGACATGAGAAAACGCCGGATTCGGGCTTTTTACGGTCCGCGCCCATAGCCAGGCAATGACCGTCAGCTCTTCACCCAAGTAGGGTTGCAGATCCGGGCGTTCTGCCACCATCTCGGCGGTAATAGCGATCTTGGGATAGAGATGACCAATGCGCTGTTGCGCCTCGTCGCGCATCCAAGCGCCGTAACGGCGCACATCCTCCGCTAGCCCACGGGCACCAGACCAATCTTCAAACGCATCTTTGGTCGCTTTTTTCTTGCTTGTCTTATCGCTGGCCAGCTCAGGGCCTATCGGCGCACGACCGGCAAATTTAGGCGGGATTTCGATCATCGCCTTGTTGATGGTCACCGCGACCGGGTTCAAGTCCGAGGCATAGGACTCCAACCCCAGACGCTGGGCCTCCAGCGGCAGCGCACCGCCACCGGCGAACGGATCGTGAAAGCCCGGCAGTTTTTCCGGATTAAACAGCTCGGCGGCCTGCGGGTGATCCTTGTTCAGCGCACAGATCTCGCGCCAGCTCTCCTTGATGGCCGCTCGCGCTTCGTTCAACACGGTTTCGTTGTTGGTGTTTTCCCACTTGACCAGCTCGCGCAGGATGTTGAACAGCTTTTCGCGCTTCTTGGCCGCTTCCTGCTTATTCACCCCATACTTGAAACCTTCACCCTGCTGATAGCCAGGATCATTGACCATCTGGGCAAAGATCACTGCTCTGGCTGCCGCCAGCGGACGACGCGCCCACCACAGATGCAGGGTCGACGGATGGCCGTGACGGATCGATTTTTCCCGGGCTGCTGCCGCATTGATATCATCCAGCGGCAAGGCCACTTCGATCAGTTTTTTGGGGGATTTGATTTGAGTCATACGAGTTCTGGGGCCTCACGCTGCAATACTGTTTCGGCGACAGGGCCGAAGAATTGGCGAGTTAGTGAAAAAAAATGGTTTAGCTGATGATGCGCCGTCGGCACTAAATCAAGGTGTAATAGCTGATTAAGATCCCAGCCTTTGGTGAGATGTTCTTCTTGGAGTTGCTCTAGCTCGTCCCACCATTGCTGGCGTAAATTCACCAAGTAAGGGCTATTCAGGTTGAGCAAGTCGATGCTGTATTGAGCCCGCTGTTGCTCACCTGCATTCAAATGAATGGAGGGTACCACTCGACCATCCGACATATAGGCAAAATAGCGCGCACAATCTGGTTGGTAACAGTGAACAAACCGAGCCATCTCCACGCCAGCTTGTTTACCCACCGCATGGCCACCAAAAACATCGGCCTTCACTCTCGACGAGACTGTGTCAGAGCTGAACGCACTTGCGGCGAGATTGGTTTCATCAAAGGTGCGGGTAGGCACTTGGCTTTTGTTCTCTACATGTTCGATGTGATAATCAAGCCCCAGTAGATCAGCGCGCACCTCGCTGTAGCAACAAAGTTGATATTGCTGGTTGCATAACCGGGACAATAGTTCGCGCTTGTGGCCAAAAGAGGACCAACGGCTTGTCGCTTGTTCCTGTGTGTGTGGTGGTGTTTGATGAGCCATTGCTAGGCCATGCACATGCAAACCAGATTGGTTGACATATCTCATTGCTTTGCATCCAATCCTTTCAGCCATTGTTGACGGGCGATACTGCGCTGCAATCGTTGTAACTGTGGGTGCCCAGCCCCCAGCACCATCAGCAATTGAGCCATCAGTCCCTTGGCTTCTTCCTCATCGCCCAATCCTTGATCGACTAGCTCGGTCAAGCGAAGCAATAAACTTTTTTCGTCAATCGGTGGCTGAGGATCAACCAGCATGACCGTGCGCAAGACATTATTACTCGGCTCACCGTAGGTGTTAGCTAGAGGGATTGCGGCAATCGCATTGCCATTGACATCCTCACCCAATACTCGAATTGATTCGGTACGCACAGTGCTGATTACCTGCGGGCTATGGGTGGTGACGATAAATTGGAGATTGGGAAATGCCTGCTGCAACGAGGCCAATACTGTCTGCTGCCACGCTGGGTGAAGGAACATGTCCACTTCATCGATCAGTACGATGCCTTGGGTTTTGTGCGCCGCATCCACACCTAAATGAGGGTTGAGCTTGATACAGCGAAAGGCAATATCCGACACCATGGCAACCATATTACGCAGACCATCGCTGAGCAGGGAAAGCGGCATATAGCCCAGTTCGGGATGCTCCATCACCAGTTGCTGGCCCATGCTGGAGCGGTATTGCAGATCCCGCCAGCCGGTCAGCGAAGTTGTGAGGGTGTTGATGGCACGCTGCACGACTTCAATGGCAGCCGCGAAGTTGGCCAGCGCACTCTGATCCGGCTTCTTAAGTCGATTCTCCAGCTGATCGATTTGCAGCTCGCGATAACTGCGAAATACCCAGCCATACCAGGTTTCAAACTGCTTATAGCTAGAGGTTGCCGTTAGACAGTTCTGGTAGCCCCAAAGGCGGGAAAACACGCTGGTATCGAGCTTTTTATCTTTTGCTTCAGAGGTATAGCGCCCCTGATACCAGAGGCGCCCAGTTCCTAAATAGACCACCAAGGGTAAATCGATAGCGTCTATGTTGGCTTCCTGCCCTTTATAAATCGTTGACTGGAATTTCTTTGCGAGCCGAGTCAGAACTTGTGTCGACTGATCCCCCTTGGTTTGGGTTCGTGGCTTGACCTGATCGCGGCTCTGTTGCCAGTGGAGCGGACGCGGCTTCTGATCCTGATTGGGGATACTACTGGTCTGGGCCGTAATCTGGCTGGGCAATATCGGTTCCATCTCTTGTTCACGGCGCTCAAGACGCACGTCTTCAATCTGAATAGTGGCCGACTTGCCGGTTTGGCTGCCCAGATCAAAGCCTTTGACGAACGGCCAAAGCGCAATGCGCACCGCATCGAGGATCGTGGTCTTGCCCGCACCATTGGGGGCAATCAAGACAGTCATCTGCGGATGAAAGGTCACATCCAGCAGCTCAAAACAGCGGAAATTTTTTAAGGTAATTTGTTCAATTTTCATAAGCTACCTTCGGCATCGGTGGCGCGCGCCAGCAAATCCGCCAGATCGTAATTGATGCTCGCCACGCCCATATCCGGCTCTTTGGTAAAGGGCTGGCGAATATAGAAGGGCACCTCGGTGTTGTCACCCTCTACCAGCACAATGGCCAGCAGGAATTTGTCGGCCTGGTTGAGGGCATAGAGGATCTCGTTGCGACTGACGGTGATGGTGGTTTGCCCCTTGCTGCGCCCTTTGACTTCGATATGCCGGTCTGGTTTGAGTGAGCCATCGGCATTCAACTGCGGGCGAGCGGTGATATCCCAACCACATTTATCCGCCGATACGTCGATCACCATGTGGCCGAGGGCTTGCTCGGCCTGCGTCACGGCCTGCATTGCAATCTTCTCGATATGGGCCCGGCTGGCGGCATCTGGGCTAAAGATTGCTTCGCCTTTGCGTTTGGCCAGTAAACCTTGTGGGATCACTAAGGCACTGCCAATCACCACCGGGGTGCTAGAGACCACCTGCTTGAGTGCGGTGAGCTCTGCCGTGCGCTGTTGCAGACGTGCGGTCAATTCATCGACTCGGCGACGAGCGTTTTCGGGCTGCATTTTGGGTTGCTTGCCCGCTTTGACGTCATCGCTCAATTTCAAGAAGCGATCCTGCCAGTAGTTGATCTCTTTGATCAGTCGCTCATGCACAGCCGTGAGGGTTTTATCGGCTTGCAGTTCACGGCGCGTTTTCACTTCCGCAAAGTGTTCTGGCACCAGCTTTTCAGAGGCCAGTTGCAGCGCCAGCGGTTCGAGTGGCTGAGATAACCAGGGTGAGTGCAGGATATCCTGCACCAGTGCCAGATCAGCATCCGCTATCGGTTGCAGGTCTAAATGGGGGGCCCAACCGGCATAGCTGGCCCGACAGGCAGTATCGATGGCGACAAACTGCAACCGCCGTGAGGCGACACTCTTGGCTTGTTCGCTGGTTTCGCGGATTGAGTGCTCCAGCATCATGATGAGGCGAGGTTCGTCCCCTTCATCGGCCGGGTCCACCAGCACAGCCCCCTGCTTGAGCTTGGTGCGATGGGCTTGCAAGGTGAGATCGAGCAGCGAGTGCATCAGTGGATGTACGGGATGAAGCAGTTCGGCCAGCACCTTGCCGGTGGGCCTGATCAGCTGCTTTTCAAAACAGACGCGTTCATAACGGGACAACACAGGGGTGCGGCTTTCGCCGATGCTGCGATCCCGTTCGCGGATCACCGCTGGGACATGCTTTATTTCATAGCGGCCCTGTTCACGCTCCCTCAGTTCGCCGTTTAATCCGGCAAAGGCTTCTTGGAAAAACGCCCGAATAAAGAACGGCTGCAAGCGACGGGCTTCTGCTTTTTCCATCTGCTCTTTGATGGCGTAAAGCCCCTCTAAGCCCATATGGGATTCAACCAGTGCGTTGCGGCGCATGATCTCTTTGAGATGGTCGCTATCGAGTGCCCCTTCAATGACCTGATCCATCTTGGCGCGCACTGCGGGATCTTCACCATAGCGAATGGCGTCGATCAGCAAGTCTTTCAGAGAGACGTTATCAAAGGCTTCACCAAGGATGTCGAACACCTTACCACCCAAGGCTTTTTTTTCTATTTCCAGCTTATCAAACAGCTTTTGGAACACTTCCCCTTCACGGGTTTCATTGGCCACGATATTCCACAGGTGGCATACCTCTTTTTGGCCGATCCGGTGAATACGGCCAAAGCGCTGTTCGAGGCGGTTCGGGTTCCAGGGCAGGTCGTAGTTGACCATCAGGTTGGCGTTTTGCAGGTTGACGCCTTCCCCGGCCGCATCGGTCGCAATCAACACCAAGACGGTGGGATCACTGCGGAACTCGCTCTGGATCTTGCGGCGCTCATCCCGATTGGTGCCGCCGTAGATGACCCTGACTGCTTTGGGCTGACCCAGCAGATCACTGACACGTTGGCGTAGGTAATTCAGAGTGTCTTTATGCTCGGTGAAGATAATCAGTTTGCGACGACTGCCGTCGCGGTTCTTCATCTCGGGGGAGTCTTGCAGCAGTGATGAAAGCTGTTCCCACTTTTTGTCATTGCCAGACTGCACCAGCGTCAGCGCCTGCTGCTCAAGGTCTTTGAGTGAGTGGATCTCGGCGTCCAGCTCAATGATGGTTTCTGCTGCGGTGGCCTGATCTGCCACCTGTTCGGCATAGAGTTCGTACTCTTCGGCACTGAGATCTTCATCCAGCTCATCCCAGTTATCAGGCAGATCGATCTGTTTGGTGATGGTGTAAGTGCCGAGTGTTTCAGCAACACCCGCTTGTTTAGCCTTCTGGCCACGGGCTAGCAGCTTCATCTCAGCAAGTTTGTCTTGCAGTCGATTACGTCGGCGCTTCAGCGATTGATAGATTGCCTCCGGGCTGGAAGCCAAACGCCGTTGTAGCTGGGTTAATGCAAAACCCACGGTGGTTTTTTTCTTGTTATCGAGCTTGTCGGCCCGATTCATCTCTTCCCTGACGTACGTCGTTACCTGCTCATAAAGGCTGGCTTCAAGGGGGGAGAGATCATAGTTGGCCGTGTAGGCGCGGCGCTCAGGAAACAGGGGAGTGCCGTCGAAGGTGAGCAGCTCTTCTTTAACCATCCTGCGCATCATGTCGGTGATATCGACCTTGTGGGCGCCTTCGCGGAACTTGCCATAGAAGCGGTCGCTGTCGAGCAGTGACATCCAGACTTGGAAGTCTTCCTCTTTGCCATTGTGTGGGGTTGCTGTCATCAGCAGGAAGTGGCGGCAAATAGACCCCAGCAGCTCACCAAGGACGAAGCGCTTGGTTTTGTTGATTTTGCTGCCAAAGTAGTTGGCTGAGAGTTTGTGCGCTTCATCGACGATGATTAGATCCCAGTCGGTATTGCGCAGCTTCTCTTGCAGCTCTTCGCTACGAGAGAGTTGGTCCAGTCGGCAGATCAGGCGATCGGTTTCAGAAAAATAGTTACCGGTCGCGCACTGCTCTTGTTTTTCTTTGCTAAAGATCTCAAATTGCAGACCAAATTTTTCAAACAGTTCGTCCTGCCACTGTTCAGTCAACGAGCCCGGCGAGACCACCATGACCCGTCGAGCATCTGCACGAAGCAGCAGTTCAGAGATGAACAAACCCGCCATGATGGTTTTGCCCGCACCTGGGTCATCGGCCAGAACATAACGCAATGGCTGCTTGGGTAGCATGTATTCGTAAACTGCTGAAATCTGGTGCGGTAGTGGGTCAACGTTCGCCATGTTGACCGCCATCATGGGGTCAAACAGTGCAGCCTGCGAGATCCGGTAGGCTTCCAAACCAAGTTTAAAATCTGCCCCTTTTGCATCAAATGACCAAGGACGGCCTACTGTGGCCAGATCCAATGCTATCTCATCGGTTCGGAACAACATTCGCTCAGCTAGATTGCCACTGCTGTCTTTGTAATAGACTGTCAGCGCATGTTCACCAATAGGTTCAACTGTCACAACTCGCACCACTTGCCCTTCGACAATGCCGCGAACCTGAGCATCCTTTTTGATTTCTTCGAGCTTGAGCATATTGTTCCTATCGATGGTCTGGCAGATAACGGGCTGGGGTAGGCAATGTCAGATCTTGGCTGGATCGAGCCCTGCCGCTTTCAAACGTGCAGTGAGGTTACGCATCTTGCTAAATTCGGTGCCAAGACTCTCTTTGAGTTCCACTTTTTCGCAAAACTCTTTAGCCGTCACGTGCTTGAGTTCGTCGGCATACTTGAGCATTTGCAGGTGCATTTCGACCATGTATTGCTTGCGAGGTGCAGCTAACAAGGCACTTTTGATCTGCTGGTAGATCTCTTCCTCAGTCACTCAGGGACTCCAAATCGGCAGGGCACAGCTAATTTAGCTAAATTAGCTTGCAGCCCCCTAAATGGCAAGACTGAAAAGTCTCAAATGTGACTTTCAACTCATACAACAGAACGCATTTACAGTGCATTCTCAGGCAAGATGCCCCATCACTCTCCTTCGAGAACCGCAGGCGGCGCACTCTGACCATCACACCTGACTTGCCCCAGGGAGTTGGTGCGACAGATGGTGCCATCGGAGGCGCGCAGGTTGCCGAGGCTATCCTTGCGCCAGGTGACCGTATCGCCGGTACCCGGATTGCTAACGCGCACATTGCCCAGGCTGTCTTTGCGATAGGTGGCGCCTTCGCTGCTGCGGACATTGCCGAGGGAATCTTTACGCCAAGTGGTGCCACTTTGCGAGTCTCTGACGTTACCGAGACTGTCTTTCCGCAGGGTGCCGCTCTTGCCATCGTCACACTGGTAGCGGGTATTGCCGAGGCTGTCTTTACGATAGGTGCAGTCAGCGGCCCCAGCACTCTGGGCCACCAGCAGCAACAATAAGACCGCACTGAACACAGTGCTAGATAAGAGTGACATTTCATGTCCTTGGGGCGGATTTTCAAGTTGGCTCAGTATATGTCGTCTGTATACTCATGCCGATACTGGTTACATTAACATGTCGCATTTTGGAGCACATATGCCCCCTAAGGCTCTCACTTGGGATCAGACCCTGCGCTTTCGACTACTTGAGATCGTGCTGCTATGGGAAGGCCGTCTTACCACCAATCACCTCTGCACCGCCTTCAACATAGGACAGCATCCGCTGCTCTACCCGCTGGTGCTGGCAAACCGGGACGAGTTGGTAGCCAAGGGCTGCATCTTCAAGCTCCGAAGCCCGGATTTGCGTGAGAGTTAAGGGACTTAGAGTGTTCCCAGAATAAAAACATGACTACAGGAAGGCTAGCCCCGTTTGTACCTACTTACTTGCTCAAGAAAGTAGCTGCCCAGTTCACCCTTATGCTGGCTTGCTTCGCTTTCTGCGCTGGCCAAGTGACCGTTGCGCTCCTTCCATACGGCATATGCGGCAGCCTTCTCGACCTCGACCCGTTCTTGCTGCTCTTTCGGTAGGGCACACAGATTGTGACCCATACTGACCTCTTTGTTATTTATTGGTGCCATGGTACGCCATCAGTGATATGCGGGACTTGCGCTGGTTCAAAGGTGGTGCGCTATAATACCTGTATATAAATACAGGTGTTGTTGCCATGAAGCTGTTAACCCCAGACCCATCACCCGCCGAGGTGACCATCCCGCTGTTCTTGCATCGCGCCTCTTGTGGCTTTCCCAGCCCAGCCAGCGACTATCTGGAAGGGAAGTTGGACCTCAACACCCACTGCGTGTCGCACCCTGCAGCAACCTTCTATCTGCGTGCCGAGGGGGAAAGCATGACCGGGGTCGGCATCTTTCCCGGTGACTTGCTGGTGGTCGATAAGAGCCTCACCCCACGCCATGGTGATGTGGTAATTGCACTGCTTGACGGCGGCTTCACGGTAAAGACCTTGCAGCTCAAGCCTAGGCTGCGGCTGTTGCCAGCCAATCCGGCGTTCGCGCCTATCGACCCTTGTATGAGTCTCTCCCTGGAGTTGTTCGGAGTGGTCACCCATGTGATTGGCAATCTGAGGCAGCGTGATGGCTATAGCGCTCGTTGATGTAAACAACTTCTACGCCAGCTGTGAGCGGTTGTTTCGCCCTGAGCTGCGTGGCCGCCCGATCGTGGTGCTCTCCAACAACGATGGATGCGTGGTGTCGCGCAGCCCCGAAGCCAAGGCGATGGGTATCAAGATGGCCGGGCCCTACTTCAAGATCCGCGAGCAGTTCGAGGCGCATGGCGGTGTGGCATTCAGCTCCAACTACGCGCTCTATGGAGACATGTCTGGCAGGGTGATGAGCACGTTGGAGACCATGGACCCCGAGCTGGAGGTCTACTCTATCGATGAAGCATTCCTGTCACTGTCGGAGTCGTTTGCCGGGGACCTCATAGCCTATGGGCAACAGATCCGGCAGCGAGTGTGGCAGTGGACCGGCCTAACGGTAGGGGTTGGGATCGGCCCCACCAAGACCCTTGCTAAGCTGGCCAACTATGCAGCCAAAAAATGGCCTGCCACAGGCGGCGTCGTGGATTTGCGTGACGAGCTGCGCCGCGCACGGCTGATGGCTATCACCCCGGTGGACGAGGTGTGGGGCATAGGACGGCGCTTGGGAGCCAAGTTGGTGGCACAAGGCATCAACACCGTTGCTGACCTGGTGGCTAGCGACGCCAAAGGGTTACGCGCCCAATACGGCGTGGTGGTCGAGCGAATCGTACAGGAGCTGCGTGGCCTGCCTTGCGCAGAGCTGACCGTTGAACCGGCGGCGAAGCAGCAGATCCTCTCGAGCCGTTCCTTTGGTGAGCGCGTGACTGACCGTGGAGAAATGGCCCAAGCGTTGTCAGGCTTTATGGCTCGCGCAGCCGAGAAGTTGCGGGCCGAGGGGATGTGTTGCCAACGGGTGCACCTGTTCGTGCGAACCAGCCCCTTTGACGAACGAGCTCCTTACTACAGTGAGCAGGCTGGCGTCCGACTGGTCTGCCCTAGCGATGATACCCGGTTGCTGCTGCAGCAAGTGAACGTGCTGCTACCGCAGATTTGGCGCGACGGTTACCGCTATCAGAAGGGGGGCGTCATGCTGAGTGAGTTCACCCCCAAGGGGCAACAACAGGCAGATCTGTTTGCCCCGTCCTCCGCTCAATCGGACGCGCTGATGGCAGTGATGGACCAGATCAAAGCCAAGGGATTGGGGCGAGTAGGCTTTGCCAGCCAAGGTACGGGGTCGCCTGAGTGGATGATGCGACAAGAGCTCCTGAGCCCCTGTTACACCACCCGCTGGGAGGACCTGCCGGTGGCCAGGTAAGTGGATACAGTAATGTGCCTACCGTTTGCTAGATGTGGTACCCCACGTGGTACCCCAATACGAGGTTTTAGGATGATTTCTCAAGATCGACAAGTCGCGGCAGCAGACCGCGAGGATAGGCGCATCTCCTCCCCTCTGATAATCTGCCGTGGCCACGGTAGCCAACTATCCCG
>NZ_PQLN01000081.1:0-19596 GCF_002919855.1 Aeromonas sp. ASNIH8
ACAGTTAGTTAAGATCTCGACTATTTACAGCTTGGCAACGCAAGGTACAATTAAAATCGTACTTGGCGCCGCTCAACTGATCGATACTTGATCAACTAGCGCAAAGAATGATCATGCGTCGGCCCTGCCTCTCTCCTATGCACCATGGGCATTGCACTTATTATCTGAATTCACGGCTAGCAAATGACGCTTTTGATAAAGGATGCGAAGTAAATCTATTTCCTCCTCACTCAACCATACGTCAAATCCTTTTTGAATTGCGTTCTCCCACAGCTCACTAGCTTGATCTAAACGCTGAAAAGCGTTGAACGGAGCCTTTCCAAAGCCTTCGTACATACCTTCACAATATTTCTGGAAAGCAACTACTCCATCGCTAATGCATGTCTCAACTAGAGACCTACATGTTAATTCCGCTTCGTCTTTACCAACGGTATCGATTAGCACCTGTTTAACAACATTGACGCTGTCTTTCTTAGCCCGAATTTTTCGTAATGAATCTCGAAATGTACGAGTTACAGAGTTGTAGCCGCAAGCAGGACAAAAATACGCGCTACCTACAACAGCAAATCTGGATTCACAACTTTCACATTGAATTTCCAACTGCATCAAATTAGCAGCCTTTGCTGGAATAGTATGCGTTCTCTTGGGGCCGCCAATTACTTTCATTGACATTGAAATAAAACTATTTTTCGGTTGGCGCCGATTGAACTTTTTAGCGCCAGATAGGAGGGAGTTATGAATCTTCCCTTTCATCACGGCAAGCGCTTCGGCTTTAGCATGTTCCACTTGCTCGATAGTAAACCACTGGTCGGATGGTGCTTCATGACGACAAAATGGACACCATACAGCTTCATCTTTAAAGATATTTGCCCAATCTTCTTCATTGACTTTAAAAATGAATTCGCACTCTTCGTTAGGACACTGCTTGTCGATATAACCCTTCTCATCAGATAAGATTGCTACGGATACCGACTGACCATTCATGCGCTCCATTTCTTTTATCAAGTCTTCAAACATGGCAAATCCTTTTTAGATGCATAACGCTTCAAGCAGGGGCCAGGGGCGCAGCTTTACTGCGTCCCTTGACTTGACTTGTTAAATTCGTCTGTTGAAAGTAATTCCCTTATCGGCTTTGCTTTATTATCAAAAAGCTTACCGAGCTGCTCAGGGAAGTGATCAATTATGCCAAGAGTTGAAGCAGCTAAATACTTCGTAGCTATTGTGATGCAACCTAAACTGTAGCTAATATCATATACGTTACTTGTTCCTCTACCTCTGTCGTTATCTATTCTTTCAATTGATAGAGGTAATGGATGTACGAAGTTTGAAAGTAATTGATACTCAGCTCTCAACTCGCTGCAAATACGAGACCTTTCCTCGAAATCAGCCTTTGTGTAATACATTTCATCGCCTTTTAAGGCCTTATTTTTTTGAGCATTAGAAAGATTGCTCAAATAAGAATGAGTTTTTATTCTTTCTTTTTGCTCTTTCATGCCCGCTTCAAACTCATTTAAGGTTTCAATGTCTGAGTTTTGACTTTTGTGAACGAGGTACCACTCCCGATTTCTATGCAACTGACCGATAAAGAATCGAAGCTCAGCCTCTTCATCGGAAATATTTTCAATTCCGGAGTAAAAGATTGCCAAATATGCTTCAAGTATATTTCTAGTTATCGATGCAATCGAACTAACATCCCACAACTCTGCATCTGGGTCTTTATCGGGTGACAACTTAGGCAAAATACTGCTCAAACTCATTGCTGACAAAGTTTGCCTTGTGAATATTTTTACAGCTCTAACCCCTCTGCCAGCGGTATCTATACCGTGCTGGTTTTGAGATACATCCAGTGTCAAGCTTAATACTTGAAAATATTGTTTTGCTTTGTTTCGGAAAAGTAGCTCTTCTTCACTTAACCTTCTAAATCTTGGTCTGGCTAATTTTCGCTTTCTTGGTTTTGAACTCTTTGCCAAAATTGCACCTCTAGAATTTAACAGTGATCAGATGAACAGCGGTAACAATGAGTTAACACAACCTTCCATGTAACTTCTCTCCATTTTCATCATCGCCAAGTAAAATCTTAATTAAAACATAATATTACCTGCAACCTGTTGGTGGTTAATCATATTCGTTGGATCACCTCTTTTTTGCGTTATCATTACTACTGTATAAAGCGTCAGTTGGTTAGCCATGGATACGCCGCCAAACCAAACCTACGTACACAAATCAGAAAAGTGATGCGTAAGAATCCTACCATACCAGCAGATTGAAACATTTAACATTTGCCATCATCACAGAATGAGCGATTACTCGACGAAACTTGATTTGCTTTGCGCAAATCGCGCTTGTTGCGCCAGACACTGTGTGCATAACCTACTGATATTTAATTAAATTCAGGTGAGGTGTAATACGTCCATTGGGGATGCACACATATCTGTGTTTCTCCCTCCTCGCTGATGACAAAAAAACAAGCCTCCCAGCCTCGGGCTGGGGATACTTGTTTTGTTGTTCTGGTGAGGTAGATGAACCCCTGTAACAGTCGAAGGATGGACTAACCTACTGAGCCGCTGACCGGTTTCGAGTTGGGTTAGCCCATCGCTCCTTGCCCTACATGGAAAGGTAAACACAGCAGCGCCACTGCCAGTACCAAACCGCCGCAGGTTCCTGTTCCTCTCCTGTCCGGTGCGACGGTTACGCAGCCACTGAGACGGTAAACACGCCCATCTGGTAGTAACTGACGAAGTTCGACTCCCACATCGTATAGAGCTCCCTGGCCGACGCTGGTCCCATCTGGCCGTAACGGAGCAGGTAGTATTCTTCGCACAAAAAGTTGAAGTCGATCTTCTTGACCAACTCAGCCATCTCCTCCGGCCCCTGATAACTAAAGTCCGTCACGTAATCGAATTGCCACCGGTCTTTACGCTTTAGCAGCCGAATTTCCACCGGATGAAACCCGCCACGAACCGGGCCGTAATCCGGATCTCGGAAGTTGAAGACCAGACTGGATTTTCCCTTCAGCACTGTTCCAGATCTAACCAGTTCCTGATCCAGAATACTCATCAATGCCTGACTGACAGGCAGGGCAAAGCCATCCGCAAATGGGATCGTCATAATCACCTCAGTTTGGTTGTTTGGGGGGCTCACCCTTGGACAGGTGAGCACTATGCAGGGGTTATTCGAAGGTAGGAGCTAAGGTACAGAGCTCATTGGTTAGCGACCCCAAGCGCTCAAGGTAATCAGGCACCAGTTCGTGCAGCATCGGATTGCCGTCAGCCTTCTGGATCAACTTCAGCCCGTCCGAGCGCAGAATGGCTGATAAGAATCCGGCGTTATTGGCGCTGCCCCCTTTAAACAGTCGCTTCATGACGCTGGATTTAAACGGCTTGTCTGCGGGCAAGGAGCGCAAGATGCCGTCAATCTCTGACAACGCAATCCACTCCTTGCTATGCAGCCCCCTACCCTGATTGCCGGTGATTTTCAGGAACAACTCGCCGGTCTCCTCATGGCAACCGAGAGCGTAGAAGATCAAGCCTTCTGACCTGGCACTGAGTTTCTCTGCGGTATAACGGATCAACGTATGTATGGGGTCTGTGACGCTGGGGAGATCATTGTTTGATTCAATGACCGGCTCAGTATTCACAGCTCCATCAACGCCTGTAGGGATATGGAGTGGGTCGGGGCTGCCAGGCACGGAGTCTGCGGTGTCGCCGGGTCCAGGCCTGGCCTTGTCGGCGTCAGCCGCAAGGGCTGGCGAGAGAGGCTCGGCGCAGCCGCTTGCTCCGGATGTGAGTGGGCTCTCTTCGGCTGGCGTGGCGCTGGCAGGTTTAGGGGTCTCTTCAACACGGTATTTACGGGGTCTTGCCATGATAGTTTCCTTACAACATCGTTAGATAACCAGAGATTGCGATCTCCAGATCATCGGTAGATGGGTCATAGATAAAGGGTCATAGAAAACGCGATAGCGTGACAGGACCTACTCCATCACTGTCACAGTGATCTCATTCGGTCTTTCGCGGATTGGCGGTGATGTGACTTAACCGGTAATGCGGCTAATGCCGAGGTGATGACCGATAAATCATCCAGATAACCGGCAAATGGAATGGGATCGGGTACTACGTCGAACGGGTTTACCAGATAAGCCAGCGCACCGATGATGAGCGCATAGCACCAGACCGGCAGATCGCCATCCGTGAGCAGGACATACAAGAGCACGGCCTTCTCCAACAGCTCCTTAATCCCCTTGATCTCTTTTAACTTGCGCATGATGTCGCTATGGCTGGGGTTACTCATGGTGCATCGCCTCCAGGGTGGGAAGCAGCGGTGCATCTGAGTGGATCAGCAGGTAAATCCCCGCCCCCTCATCGTTGAGAATGGCCAGCAGCAGACGCCAATCTTCGGATATGGCGAGCTCTTGCTCCGGGTAACGCAAACCGAACATCACCTGATTCTGGATATGCTGTGGCATGGCCTGGAACTCACTCACCGAGTCCGTCATCTCGATAATGATCAGGCAGCAGCCGGTAGCATCCCAGAATGCCCTCGCCTCCTCTACTGATGAAAAGGGCTCGTTAATCCGTTCCATGACCGAGACATGGAGTGCCGGGTAGGCCGCGAGCAATGTCTCCTCCGGCCATTCCATACAAGTTTTCATCGTGTTTCTCTCCAACAAAAAGGCCCTTAAGCTCAGATGAACTTAAGGGCCTGGGAACTGTGAAATGTGGACCAACAGCCGATGTGACAGCGCTGCCTGGTTATTAATATCTGTTTATAAACAATACCTTTTCGGTCATTCCGCTTGGATCATCGACGAGAGACCTTCACTGATATTGCGGCTGCGCTCAGAAGTCAGCTTTGCATACCGCTGGGAGGATTGAATGCTGGCGTGGGCCAATTGCGCCTTGACGTCATACAGGCTGTATTGCCCGGAAGAGACCAAAGCGCTGGCGACCGAATGGCGAGCCGTATGGAAGCAAACCTCATCAAGGTTTTCGATACCGGCTTTCTGCAACACCCGTTCATAGGCACATCTGGGTTCACCGATGGGCTTTCCCTGACAGCGAATGTGCTGACTCGCGAACACATAGGGATTACCGGCTATTCTGGGGAGCTTCTCCAGAATATCGATAGCCAATGTGCTCAGGTAAATGATCCGGCTCTTGCCATTCTTGGTCAGGGGTACGAACAGCGTCTTATCCTCCCAGTTCACATGTTCCCATTTAGCGAGTAACACCTCTGATTTTCTTGCCCCCGTCAGGTAGAGCATCGCGATGAAGCTGCCTGCAGCTTGATTGCGATCCTGCAATGCCACCTCAATGACCCGTTTCATCTCTTCAATTGATAGGAAACGCGTCCTGGCATTGTCTTCCTTCAACAGCTTGATCTTGGCCGCCTCGTTGGTGTCCAGAATGCCCCAGCGCACCGCATAGCTGCCCATGGTCTTTAGCTGGGCCAGCACCCTGTTGGCGGTACTCGGTGCGTAGGCCGTCTGCTGAGGGTTGTTAGGGTGAACCATCTCCGATTGCAACTGCAGGACATCCATCGCCTTGAGCTGCCGATAACGCATGGCCCCAAAGCGTGGTTCTATGTTGTGTTTGAACCGCTGAATGTCACTGTTGATCGATCGTTTGCCGATGGTCTTGAGGTGCGGCAAAAAGGTCTGCCAGAAAAACTCCGAAAGGGTGGGCTCGGTTTTGTAGCTATCCCGCTCTGCTACCGGGTCGATACCGTCTGCCAGCATCGCCTTGTACTTGCGGGCAATGGTCCTGGCTTGGCTCACGTCAATATCTCCGAATCGTCCCAAAGCGATGCTGCGCTTCTTGCCCTGGAGGGTATAGCGCAGTAGGAAACGCTTACTGCCCTGGCTTTTTCCTGACAAGAGTTTTAAGCCAATGACCTCTGTATCGGAGAACTCCAGTTCAGTAGCGCCTGCGTCTCGTTGTTGTGCGGGCAAAGCCTTGATGGCTGCATTGGTAAAGCGAAATTTGGTCTGCATAGATACCTCCGATGATGGGTTAGATCATGGGATTAATATCTGTTTCAAAGAGGATTCAATGCGGGTTTAGGAGGGGGTGAAGAGGAAGGAGTAACGGTGAGCGGCACTTGCTTCAGCACCAGAGACAGACCCCGGAAAAGTCCGGAGCAGTAGCCTACCAAACGTCCTTGGCTATGTTGGAAGACTGAGCAGGTTGTTCGCAACGAATTGCAGGAAGTAGTAAGTCGCTTAGACAAGAAATGGACAAGAAAGGAAAAGTGAGAGAGGGGAAACGCTGGGGAGCAGAAACAAAAACGACGCAATGAAGCGTCGTATCTGTTTAATCTGTAAGGCTTTTTTCTTCAATTTTAATGGTGCCCGAGGCCGGAATCGAACCGGCACGACGCGAACGTCGAGGGATTTTAAATCCCTTGTGTCTACCGATTTCACCACTCGGGCACCGCAATCGGTATCAAGCTCGCGTGGCGGGCTTGTCAATATGGAGGCACGTTCCGGAGTCGAACCGGACTAAACGGATTTGCAATCCGCTGCATAACCGCTTTGCTAACGCGCCATGCAAAAGAGAGGAACTCTCTATTGTCTGAATTTGGAGCGGGAAACGAGACTCGAACTCGCGACCCCGACCTTGGCAAGGTCGTGCTCTACCAACTGAGCTATTCCCGCATCGGTCTGGCTGACTGCCTGACTGTGAGAACGCATTCTAGCGATGTTCCCCGCCCAGTCAACCAAAAACATTTAATACGCTGATCGTTCGGGTGTTTTTTACCCTTGTCCCACACTTTTGCAGCTCATGGCCGTTTCTCGGCGCCAGTGGCAGAGAAACGGCCATCTTCCCGTCGGGACTAGAACCGGGAGTGGTAGCTGAGATCGCCCCAAGCTGCCTTCATGTACTGGAACATGGACCAGAAGGTGAGCACGGTGGCCACGTAGAGCAGCACATAGGCGAGCCACACCATCCAGATGTCGTATTGCCAGATGAGGCCGGTGAGCGACACCATCTGGATCATGGTCTTCCATTTGCCAATCCAGCTGACCGCCACCGAGGAGCGCTTGCCAAGCTCGGCCATCCATTCACGCAGGGCGGAGATGATGATCTCCCGGCCAATCATGGTCATGGCGGGGATGGTGACCCAGACGGTGTTGTAGTGCTCGACGATGACCACCAGGGCCGCCGCCACCATGATCTTGTCGGCTACCGGATCGAGGAAGGCGCCAAAGGCGGTGGACTGGTTCAGCTTGCGGGCAAGATAGCCGTCAAACCAGTCGGTTGCGGCCGCCAGGATGAAGACGATGGCCGCCGCCATGTAGGACCACTGATAGGGAAGGTAAAACAGGATGACGAAGACGGGGATGAGCAAAATCCGAAAGAACGTCAGCAGGTTAGGAATATTTGTCATTATTTTCAGCCACTTCTTGTATGCCGCTACATGGTAGCCCCAAGCCGATCGCGGATGCAACCGAACTGGCGCCCGCCTTGGTCCATTAATCCATCAATAACCTCAGGATGCCGGTCATTATGGCATTTGGGAGCCCCCTGCGTCACGGCTCTTGTGCGCAGGCGGCACGCCCTGATGCCCCCTGGCGTGACCTCCTTCACACCAAAGGCAGCGCTAGAGCGAGTGCAATGCGTCGTGGATGGACTGGGCCAGCTCCTGGCTGATGCCGGGCACCTTGGCGAGCTCGTCCACCCCGGCTTTTTTCACCTCCTGCAAACCCCCCAGGTATTTGAGCAGCGCCTGCCGCCGTTTCGGCCCCACCCCGGGAATCTCTTCCAGGGTACTGGTGGTGCGGGCCTTTGCCCGCCTGGCCCGGTGGCCCGTGATGGCAAAGCGATGGGATTCATCGCGAATGTGCTGGATGAGGTGCAAAGCGGGCATGTCTGCCGGCAGGTGCAGCTCTTCGTGGCTGTCCCCCAGGATCAGGGTTTCCAACCCCGCCTTGCGGGTCACCCCCTTGGCGATGCCCACCAGCAGCGGGTATTTGCCGCCGAGAAACTCCAACTGGCGCGCCAGGATCTCCTCCGCGCGGCGCAACTGGCCGAGACCGCCGTCGATAAACAGCACATCCGGCACCTTGTCCGGCTCCTGCTGCTTGCCAAAGCGGCGCTCCAGCGCCTGCTCCATGGCGGCGTAGTCATCCCCGCCGGTGATACCGTCGATGTTGAAGCGGCGGTATTCCGAGGAGAGCGGCCCCTCCCGGTTGAACACCACGCAGGAGGCCACGGTGCGCTCCCCCATGGTGTGGGAGATATCGAAACATTCCATGCGGGCGATGGGGGTCTCGAGCTCCAGCAGCTCCTCCAGCTGATCGTAACGGGCGGTGATGGTGCTCTTGTGGGCGAGGCGCGAGCGCAGCGCAGTCTGGGCGTTGATGGAGGCAAGCTTGATGAAGCGGGCCCGTTCGCTGCGCGTCCGGCTCACCACCCGCACCTTGTAGCCGGCGGTCTGGCTCAGGGTGTCGGCGATGACGCTCTCATCCTCCAGCGCCACGTCCAGCAGCACCTCGCTCGGGATCTGCCGTCCCCCCTGCCCCGACAGATAGAACTGCAGCAGGAAGGATTGCACCACCTCGTCAAGCGGGGTATCGGCCGGCACTTTCGGGAAGTAGCTGCGCGATCCCAGCACCTTGCCCTGGCGGATGAAGAGCACGTGGATGCAGGCGGTCCCCTGCTCGAAGGCCACCCCCACCACGTCGAGCTCGTCCAGCACGTTGCCGCTCACCGACTGCTGCTCGGTGACCCGGCGCAGGGCCTGGATCTGATCCCGGTAGCGGGCCGCCTCCTCGAAGCGCAGATCGCCGCTGGCGGACTCCATCTTGCCCACCAGCTCGCCGATCACCTGCTGGTTCTTGCCCGCGAGGAACAGCTTGGCCAGCGCCACCTGCTGAGCATACTCGGCCTCGCTCACCAGCCCCGCCACGCAGGGGCCGGCGCAGCGCTTGAGCTGGTAGAGCAAGCAGGGGCGGGTACGGTTGGCATAGACGGCATCCTCGCACTGGCGCACCGGGAAGATCTTCTGCATCAGGTGCAGGCTCTCGCGTACCGCGCCACCGGAGGGGTAAGGGCCGAAATACTCCCCCTTCACCTTGCGGGCGCCGCGATGGACGCCGATGCGCGGGTGCCGATGGTCGGTGATGATGATCCAGGGGTAGGACTTGTCATCCCGCAGCAGCACGTTGTAGCGGGGCTGGTACTGCTTGATGAGGTTGTGCTCGAGGATCAGCGCCTCGGTCTCGGTGTGAGTGACCGTTACCTGCACATCGGCAATCTGGCGCACCAGGGTGCGGGTCTTGATGCTGTCGACATTGGCTCGAAAGTAGGAGGCGAGCCGTTTCTTGAGATCCTTGGCCTTGCCCACGTAGATGACGGTGCCGCCGCTGTCGTACATGCGGTAGACACCACTCTGGTGGGTGACGGCGCTCAGAAACGCCTTGCTGTCAAAATGGGGCTCGGGAGAGAGGGTCATCGGCAACTCGACTCAACGGATGAATGCAAAAAGACGGGGAGAGCATACTGCCCACAGCCAGAAAAAAGCAAAAGGCGGCCGGTGCCGCCTTTGGTGTCCACATGCCCCCGTTACAGGGTATCGGCATCCAGCATGCCATAACGAATGGCCAGATGGGTCAGCTCCACGTCGCCGTTGATCCCCAGCTTGCTGAACAGGCGGTAGCGGTAGCTGTTGACCGTCTTCGGGCTCAGGTTGAGCTGCTCGGAGATGTCGGTCACCTTCTGCCCCTTGGTGATCATCATCATGATCTGCAGCTCCCGCTCGGAGAGGGACTTGAAGGGGTTCTCGTCGGCGGAGGCGAACTGGCTCAGGGCCATCTGCTGGGCGATCTCCGGGGAGATGTAGCGCTGACCGGAGTGAACCAGGCGAATGGCGTGGATCATCTCGTCCGGCGCGGCCCCCTTGGTGAGGTACCCGGCGGCGCCCGCCTGCATCACCTTGGTAGGGAACGGATTTTCTGAATGAATGGTCAGCACTATGATGCGTACATCGGGGCGGATCCGCAGGATCTTGCGGGTCGCTTCCAGACCGCCGATGCCCGGCATGTTCATGTCCATCAGGATCACATCGGGGTGATGTTGCCGACAGAAGGCCACCGCGGTTTCCCCGCTCTGCGCCTCGCCCACCACCTTGATCCCGCGGACGTCTTCCAAAATGCGTCTTATCCCTGTACGCACCAACTCATGATCATCGACCAGGAATACATTAATCACCCAAACACCCCGTTTTTTTATCTCGTTATATGCCAGTTAGGGTTAACACGGCGTCTTGCATCATAACCAAACTCGATGATTTGGCAAACCATGGGCGGGAAAAGTTTGAAATTGCTCGTAAAATCCGTTTTAAATCAAATTATTATACAAAGAATCAATTAAAAAACGGCGCCCTGGGGCGCCGTATTGCATCAAAGCCGTTCCGCCAGTCTCAACCGGCCAGCAGCGCACGTACCTTGTCGAGATCGGCCTGGGTGTCCACCCCCACCGGCGGGGCTTGCAGCGCCTGGGCCACGTGGATCTTCTCCCCGTACCAGAGCACCCGCAGCTGCTCCAGGGCTTCGACCTGCTCGAGCACGCTCGGCGCCCAGTCCACGTAACGCTGGATGAAGCCGGCGCGATAGGCGTAGATGCCGATGTGGCGCTGGTAGTGATCGCCAATCTGCTCGCGGCTCCCCGCAACGCGATCGCTGGCCGCAAAGCGGTCCCGATCCCAGGGGATGCTGGCGCGACTGAAATAGAGGGCATACCCCTCCCGGTCGGTCACCACCTTGACGGCATTGGGATTGAACGCCTCTTCGGCATCCCTGATCGGCACCGACAGCGTCGCCATGGGCGCGCTGGCCGCGGCCAGGTTGTCCGCCACCTGGCGGATGATGACGGGGGGAATGAGGGGCTCGTCCCCCTGCACGTTGACGATGATGGTATCGGCGGCAAAGCCGTAGTGACGGCACACCTCGGCCAGACGCTCGGTGCCGGACTGGTGATCCGGTGAGGTCATGCACACCTCGAACCCGGCAGCGGCGGCAAAGGGAGCCAGAGCCTGCTGCACCCGCTCGTCATCGGTGGCGACGATCACCCGATCGGCGCCCGATTGCAGGGCCTTCTCCACCACGTGCTGCACCATGGGCTTACCGTGAATGTCGGCCAGCGGCTTACCCGGCAGCCGGGTGGAGGCGTAACGGGCAGGAATGACGACGACGAAACTCATGGCTTCAGCTCTTCCAGCGCCAGGTGACGGGCCCGGTTCTCCAGCAGCACCGGGATCCCCTCCTCCAGGGGATAGGCCAGTCTGTCGAAGCGGCAGATGAGCTCCTGAGGGCCCTCGGCGTGCGCTTGATAGTGCAGTTTCCCCTTGCAGACCGGGCAGGCGATGATGTCGAGCAGTTTAATATCCAGTGCCACAACGAAACTCCTTTAACGATTTCCCACAGGCGATCTTGCCTGGCATGTCAATGTGCAGGGCCAGCCCCCGAGTCCGGGCGCTGGCCGTCTGTTCCAATCCGGTGGCGCCCGGTCAGGGCGCCTGGTGCCCGTCCCCTCTTCCGGGCTGCGGGCCCAGGGTGCGCAGCAGCGCCTCCCCCAAGGCATCGGGCAGCTCGGCGCTGACCGGCAGATACCACCAGTTGTCCGGGGCGAAGGGGCGGCACTTGACCGCATCCTTCTCGGTCATCAGCAAGGGGCGCTGGCCGAAGCGAGCCAGCAGCTCGGCGGCGTCGAACGCCTGGTGATCCCCGTACCCGACGCTCTGCACCAGCTCGTAACCAAGGGCGGTCAGGGTGGCGAAGAAACGGGGGGGATGGCCGATGCCTGCCAGGGCATCCACCGGCCCCGAGAGGGGGGCAGTGGGAGGCGCATCGTCGCACACCCGGCGCAGGGTATCCGGCACCAGGCGCATGGCGTACTCGCCACGGGCGGGTTCGCCGCCGTTGCAGATGATGGCGTCCACCCGCTTGAGGCGGGTCGTGGGCTCGCGCAGCGGCCCCATGGGCAGCAGACAGCCATTGCCAAAGCGGCGCGCACCGTCCACCACCACCAGTTCGATGTCACGGGCCAGGGCATAGTGCTGCAGGCCGTCGTCGGTGACGATGATGTCCACCTCACCGCTTTGCTCCAGCAACCGCACAGCATCGGCCCGTCTGGGGGCCACCGCCACAGGGCAGCCGCAGCGCCTTGCGATGAGCACGGGCTCATCCCCGGCCTCGGCCGGGGTGCTGCTCTCATCCAGTCGATAGGGGTAATGGGGCGCCTTGCCGCCATAGCCGCGGCTGACCACGCCGGGGCGCCAGCCCCGGGCCTGGAGTTGTTCCACCAGCCAGACCACCACCGGGGTCTTGCCGTTGCCCCCCACCGAGAGATTGCCCACCACCACCACTGGCAGGGTGGCCCGATAGGCGCTGAACCAGCCCCGGCGATACCCCAGACGGCGGACGCCGCTGATCAGGGCAAACAGCAGGGCGAAGGGGGCCAGCCCCCAGCGCCAGAGGCTGTTCCCGTACCAGAGTCTGGCCAGCATCAGCCCTTGTTACCCGTGGCTGTATTACCAAACTGAATGGCCCGCAGCTGGGCATAAGTACCATGCATGTCCATCAGGGTTTGGTGGTTGCCGCGCTCGACGATGTGTCCTTCGTCGATCACCAGGATCTCGTCCGCCTTCTCGATGGTGGAGAGGCGGTGGGCGATCACGAGGGAAGTGCGCGCCTTGCACAGCTCGTCGATGGCCGCCTGGATGTGGCGCTCGGACTCGGTGTCCAGGGCCGAGGTGGCCTCGTCCAGCAGCAACACCGGAGAGTCCCGCAGCAGGGCGCGGGCGATGGCGATGCGCTGGCGCTGGCCGCCGGAGAGGGAGGCGCCGTTCTCGCCGATGACGGTGTCATAGCCTTCCGGCATCTTGCTGACGAAGTCGTCCGCATGGGCGATGCGGGCCGCCTGCTTGATCTCGTCGCGGCTGTACTTCTCTTCCGCCGCGTAGGCGATGTTGTTGGCCACCGAGTCGTTGAAGAGGTGCACGTGCTGGGAGACCAGGGCGTACTGCTTGCGCAGCTCGCTCAGGCGGTATTCGCGGATGTTGACGCCATCCAGCAGAATTTCCCCCTCTTCGATGTCATAGAAGCGGGTCAGGAGGCTCGCGATGGTGCTCTTGCCGGAGCCGGAACGACCCACCAGGGCCACCGATTTGCCCGCCTCCACCTTGAAGCTGATGTTGCGCAGCGCCGGTGTCTCCTTGGTCGGGTAGGTGAAGGTGACGTTGCGGAACTCGATTTCACCTCGGGCACGTTCCAGGGTGCGCGTGCCGGTGTCCTGCTCCGGGGTGGAGTCCAGCAGACCGAACAGGCTCTGGCAGGCGGTGATGCCGCGCTGGAACTGGTTGTTCACGTCGGTCAGGCTTTTCAGCGGCTTGAGCAGCATCATCATGGAAGTGACCATGACGGTGAAGGTGCCCGCGGTCAGGGTCGCCTTGACGCTGTCGATGGTGGCGACATAGAGGAAGACCGCAAGGGCCACGGAGGCCACCATCTGGACGATGGGGCTGCCGATGGCGTCGGCGGCGACCATCTTCATGGTCTGCTGGCGCATCCGGTTACTCACCTGGTAGAAGCGCTTGTCCTCCACCTCCTGGCCCCCGAACATCAGCACCTCTTTGTGCCCCTTGAGCATCTGCTCGGTGGAGGTGGTGATGTCACCCACCGCCTGCTGGATGTGGCGGCTTATCTTGCGAAAACGTCGGCTGATGATGCTGATGAGGATCCCGACCAGGGGCCCCACCACCAGGAAGATCACCGACAACTGCCAGGAGTGCCAGAACATCAGGCCCAGCAGGCCGATGACGGTGGCCCCTTCCCGCACCAGGGAGACCAGGGTCGAGCTCGCGGCGGACGACACCTGACCGGCGTCATAGGTCACCTTGGAGAGCAGGTTGCCGGTGTTCTGGCGGTCGAAGAAGCTCATGGGCATGGCCATCAGGTGGCTGAACACCTGCTGCTGCAGGCGCATCACCACGTGGTTGCCGACCCAGGCCATGCAGTAGTTGGAGAGGAAGGCGGCGCAGCCGCGCAGAGCCACGATGCCGAGGACGAAGAAGGGCATCCACTTGAGCACGCTGCTGTCGTTGCCGTTGAGCCCCTGATCGATAAGCGGTTTGATGGAGTAGACGAAGGTGGTATCCACGGCCGCATAACCCAGCATGCCAATGATGCCGCCCACCAGACCCAGCTTGCGATCCCGGACATAACCGAGCAGGCGCTTGAAGACGGTCCAGCTCTCTTGTGAGGTTTCTTGTTGCATGAATAGCCGTTAATAAGGGAAATGACGGGCTATTCTAGCCAAACCTTGGAGCTACACCAAGCGCCGCTGGCGCGATGGCTACAACCCGGGTCACAAATGAAGGCCGCCACTTGCCGGGCTGGCTCACCGGCTCCTCACTCCCTTCCCCATACCTGCGGCTGCCACCAGGGGCCGCCACGCCGGTACCAGGGCCCCTGCTCCCGCTCGGCCCGGATCCTGAGCCCCGCGCCCCCCGGCTCGATCAGGATGGCGCCATCCTGCCCCGTGACCCACTGCCGCGCCCCCTGGTATCGCGCCACCACCTCGGGGCGGGGAAAGCCCCACTGGTTCATGAAGCCTGCGCTGTGCACCACGAAGGCAGGTTTCACCGCCGCCACGAAGGGGGCCGTGGAGGAGGTGCGACTGCCATGATGCGGGCTCACCAGCAGGGTACTGGCCAGCCCCGCGCCCTCCCCCTCCTCCAGCGCCAGCGCCAGCAGGCGGCGCTCCGCCTGCTGCTCGATGTCGCCGCTCAGCAGCAGCCGATGGCGCCCGTCGTCCAGCTGCACCACGCAACTGTCGTTGTTGCGCCCCGTCCCGGCTGCCAGAGGCCAGAGCACCCGCACATCCAGCCCCTGCCAATGCCACTGCTGACCTCGGCGGCAGGCCTGGGTAGCCGGTGTAAAGGGGAAGGAGGAGATCTCCCGGCGCACCGCCATGCTCTGCAGCAGAGCCTGCCGGTTGCCCGCGTGATCCCTGTCTCTGTGGCTGATGATCAGGGTGTCGATCACCCGGATGCCGAGCCGGTTGAGCAGGGGCAGGATGGCCGCATCCGCCATGTTGTAGCCCCCGGGGTAGCGATCCCCGGTATCAAACAGGATGGCCCGCTCGCCCCGGGTGACGAGCACCGAGAGCCCCTGCCCCACGTCCAGCACCCGCACCTGCCAGGAAGCGGGAGCAGGCCAGAGGGCGAGCAGCAGGGCCGCCGCCACCGGCCCCCCCAGGGCGCGCCCTCCCGGCAGGTGCCATCCCGTCCACAGCAGGATCAGCAGGGCGCTGGCGGGCATCAGCCAGCCGGGCACCGGCCACCAGAGCTGCAGGCGATCCCCCAGCTGCGTGAGCCCCCACAGCACCCACTCCAGGCCGAAGGCGGAGACCCAGAGCAGGCCGTGGGCCAGCAACGTGGAGAGGGGCGCCACCAGCACGCCGATGAGCGCCAAGGGAATGATGACAAGGCAGAACAGCGGCAGTGCCAGCAGATTGAGCAGAAACGCCAGGGGCGCCATCCCCTCGAACAGCAGCAGTTGCAGGGGCAGCAATCCGAGCAGCAGCAGAAGTTGCAGCCGCACCAGGCCGGGGCGATCGTGCAACAGGCTCGCCAGCAACAGCAGGGCCACCGCCAGAAAAGAGAGCCAGAACCCCGCCGAATAGAGGGCGAAAGGGTCCCACAATGTCAGCACCACAAAGGCCCACAGCCAGATCCGGTGGCTCGGCCAGTCCCGCTTTAGCCAGCGCAGCAGGCTCCACACCAGCACCATGATGAGGGCACGCTCGGTGGCCACCGCAAACCCCGCCAGCCAGCTGTAGGTGGCCGCGAACAGGAGTGACACGCAGATAGCCCCGCGCAGCCCGAACAGCCGCCCGAGCCACCAGCCGAGCACCGCCACCAGAGCGATATGCTGGCCCGAGATGGCGATGATGTGGGTCAGGCCGCTGCCGCGAAAGAGTTCCCACTGGGCATCCGTGATCCCCCCCTGTTCCCCGAAGGTGAGGGCTGCCAGCAGGGGGGCCTGCGCCATCCCCTCCCAGGCGCGACTCGCCGCCGCCAGCCAGCGATCGCGCACACCCGGGGGCACGGCATCCAGGGCGATGACCCGGCGCAGGTTGCCGGTGGCGGTGATCCCCTTGCCAAGGAGCAGGCGCCGCCCATCCATCCCCGCTCCGTTGGCCAGGCCATGGGCCGGCTTGAGAGAGGTCACCAGGGTGACGCGGCTGCCGGCAGGCAACGGCGGCAACACCTGATAGGCATTGACCCGCACCAGGGGTGGCACGGTAAGGGGGCGATCGTCCAGGGTGTCGAGGCGCAGCAGCAGGCGCGCAAATTTATCCCCCTCTTTCTCTCCCGAAGACTCCGTACTTTGCACGTGTGCGGTTATGATGTGGCTCGTTTTTTTGCCAAGTTGATCCAGCCAGGCAAGCCGGTAGTGCAAATTCACCTGCATCCAGAGGATGCCGAGCAGCAGAAACAGCAGCCGCCAGCAACGACCACCGGCGAGAGGAAGCGCGAGCAGCAGCATCAGGCCACCCCATTCCCATGAAGGCAGCCATGGCCACAGCAGTGAGGAGCTTGCCCCCAGGGCAAACGACAACAGACGCAGATCCATGGAGCAAGTATTTAGCAAGGTTCAGAACATGCCCAAACGAATCATACAGCGCTGGCTACCCGACCCGGCGACCCTCAAGGAACACAAGCACTTGCGACTCTTTGGCAAGCTGCTGCTGGATACCAATCTCTGGCATCTCAACCGGCGCTCCGCCGCCGGTGCCTGTGCGGTCGGCCTCTTCATGGCCTGGGTGCCCCTCCCCTGCCAGATGCTGCTGGCCGCTGGCGGCGCCATCGCCTGCCGGGTCAACCTGCCCCTCTCGGTGGCCCTGGTCTGGCTCTCCAACCCCCTGACCATGCCACCGCTGTTTTATGGCGCCTATCTGGTGGGCTGCCAGTTGCTGGGGCACCCCTCCCAGCACATCGAGATCACCTTCACCTGGGCCTGGCTGGTGTCGGTGTTCGAGACGGTGGCCCCGCCGCTCCTGCTGGGCTCCCTGGTGCTTGCCCTGCTGAGCGCCCTCGTCGGCTATGTCCTGGTTCGCGCGAGCTGGCGCCTGAGCACGGTGCGCCAGTGGCAAAAACGCAAGGTGGCGCGCCCATGCTGAATCGCTGGTTGGCCCGCTTCAAGATTGACCCCGATACCCTGCGCCAACAGAAGTGGTTCGCCCTCTTTGGCGAGCGACTGCTGACCCCCGCCCTCTGGCAAGGGGGAACACGGGCCCTCTGTGGCGCCGTGGCGGCCGGGCTGTTCGCCAGCTGGGTCCCCATGCCCATGCACTCCCTGGTGGCCGTCGCCCTGGTGCTGGCCTTCAGCTTCAACCTGCCGCTGGCCCTCTTGGCGGTCTGGTTCAACAACCCGCTGACACTCCCCTTCATGTACCTCTACGCCTATCGTACCGGTTGCCTGGTGCTGAACGAGACGCCAGCCCCCTTCCATCTCACCTGGTCCCTGCACTGGCTGGAGCAGGAAGCGGCTATCCTGGTGCCCCCCTTCCTGCTCGGCAGCCTGCTGCTGGCGGTGCTGAGCGCTGCCGCTGGCGCCTTGCTCACCCTGCTGCTGTTGCAACTGGGCAAACTGACCCGCCCCCGCTAGGTTGCCAGCACGCCGTCCTTGTCTCGGGCGGCGTGCCTTGCCATCGTCTGCCTCTGCCACCACACTCCTTGTAACCCGTTGTTTTTCGACCCCCATTCGAAACAAGGAGCCCACCATGGCCGAACCGCTCACGCTGGCCCATGCCAATGGCAACCCCCTCTCCCTGCTCCCCGCCATGGCCAATCGCCACGGCCTTATCACCGGGGCCACCGGCACCGGCAAGACAGTCACCCTGCAGGTGCTGGCGGAGGGGTTTTCCCGCCTCGGCGTGCCGGTCTTTCTGGCAGACGTGAAGGGGGATCTGAGCGGCCTGGGCGCCGCCGGCACCCCCTCTGCCAAGTTGGATGCCCGTCTGGCCCAGCTCGGCCTTCAGGCACCCGACTTTGCCGCCAGCCCCACCCTGTTCTGGGATCTCTTCGCCGAAGAGGGCCACCCGGTGCGGGCCACCGTCTCCGACATGGGGCCTCTGTTGCTTGCACGCCTGCTCGGCCTCAACGACACCCAAAGCGGGGTGCTGGAGCTGGTGTTCAAGGTGGCGGACGACGAGGGGTTGCTGCTGCTCGATCTGAAAGACCTGCGGGCCATGGTGCAGTTTGCGGGGGAGCACGCCAAGACTTTCACCACCCGCTACGGCAATGTGTCGACCGCCTCCATCGGCGCCATCCTGCGCAACCTCCTCACCCTGGAGAGCGCGGGCGGCGATCATTTCTTCGGCGAGCCCATGCTGGACATCCAGGATCTGATGCAGACCGACGGCGCGGGCCACGGCCATATCAATGTGCTGGCCGCCGGCAAGCTCACCCAGTCCAGCCGCCTCTATGCCTGCTTCCTGCTCTGGCTGCTCTCCGAGCTGTTCGAACAGTTGCCCGAGATAGGGGATCCGGAAAAGCCCGAGCTGGTGTTCTTCTTCGACGAGGCCCACCTGCTGTTCAAGGATGCGCCCAGGGCACTGCTGGAGAAAATTGAGCTGGTGGTGCGCCTCATCCGCTCCAAGGGGGTGGGCGTCTATTTCGTGACCCAGAGCCCGGCCGACATCCCCGACAGCGTGCTGGGGCAGCTTGGCAACCGGGTGCAACACGCCCTGCGCGCCTTCACCCCGAGCGATCAGAAGGCGGTACGCATCGCCGCCAACACCCTGCGGGCCAACCCTGCCTTCGACGCCGCCGGAGCCATCACTGAACTGGGGGTCGGGGAGGCGCTCATCTCCCTGCTCGACGAGAAGGGGCGGCCCAGCGTGGTGGAGCGCGCCTTCATCGCGCCCCCGGCCAGCCGCATCGGCCCCCTGAGCGCGGCCGAGCGCCAGGCGCTTATTCAGGGCTCATTGCTCTACGGCAGATACGACACCCAGGAGGACAGGGAGTCCGCGTTCGAGCGACTTCAAGAGACATCGCCCGCCGCCGGTGACGAGACCGCTTCCCCACAGACCGACCAGGGCGGCGGTCTGCTGGATGCCTTGAATGGCATCCTGTTCGGTCGCACCGGCCCCCGTGGTGGCCAGCATGACGGGGTGGTGCAGACCGCCGCCAAGAGCGTGGCCCGCACCCTCGGCAACGAGGTGGGACGCCAGCTGATGCGCGGGGTGCTCGGCTCCCTGCTGGGAAGCAGCAAGCGGCGCCGCTGATGCCGGAAAATGAAAAAGCCCGCCGATACGGCGCAATGCTGATCAGTTAAGGATCCATTGACCGATCCTTCTGCTGTAGGACAATCCGGAACCAATCACTGGTTCCGGATTTTTTTATGTCTATTGCAAACGATCTGAACGATGTTGTTGAGGCATCTGGCGACATGCTGGCTCGGCTGGCCATTTTTGCCGACCATATTCCCGACGAATGGATTACTGCCGCTGCCGCCTTGTCTGAAAAGGCCACTATCCGCCGACGCCGCTTACCTTCTGATATGGTCTTGTGGCTCGTCGTGGGGATGGC
>NZ_PQLN01000082.1:0-19310 GCF_002919855.1 Aeromonas sp. ASNIH8
TTTTGTGAATGCGGCGCCGTTGTGGTCGTGGCAGGGGTGGTAGGATAGGCATCAACTCAGTCCTTTTGGTGTGGCTTGTTTTGTTTCGCGCCTAATGAGATCGCACAAACTGGACTGAGTTCCCTTCCTCCTGTGATCTACTATTCGAAACAGCTATTTATCTCATTGGGGCGATTGCTGGGGGAGCAGTGGGAGACCATCACCGATGGGCAGGGGAACTATTACAACTGCAATAGCAGGCGAGTCCAGTACCAAGAATGGGGGACCGATGGGATTGGTATGGTGCATTACGCAGATACCGGCAAACAGGATCTACTACTGAGTGCTCTTGGTTATCTGACCAAACCCGATGAGCAGATATTGGCTACCCTCCCAGCAGGTCGCCGAACCTTTGGTCGCATGGAGATCTCGGTAGCCCGTCCTCGCGGGGGGAGGCCACGGAGCGTGAGCTATGGAACTGGGGCTATTCAGTTGGCCAACTGATACAGCCCTCAAGGAATCTTGGATTCAGATTGCACTGAGAATGGTGGGAATGTGATGTTTCGCACCCTATAACTGCATGATATTCAATAATCTGGAAGTGATCGCCGACGGAGATAGTTGGGCGACTTTAAAAATGGTTAATAACAATGGAGGTTACATGTTCCTAAACGCTGAACGGAAAAAAGCACTGCAAGACCTTGAAACTGCTGAAACGCGCTGCAAAGCCTACGTTGTGCTGGCCCAGCGAGAGATCACTGCTCTCTATGAGTGGCGCGCCAAATGCAGTAAAGAGTTGATCACTCGAGTTGAGAGTTATATCAACAGAATGAAGAATACCCCCATCGAATTCGATAAATCATTTGCAGAATTCAAAGCTGAAATCGTTGAGTTTGATGACGTCGTCGAAAAGCTTGAGATGGAATATAACAAATCACATGTTGGTAAGGGTACTGCCGCTGTTGGGATTGCTGCAGGTGCTGGCTTCGCAGCTTTTGCACCCACAGCTGCTTTGGCCGTAGCAACTACATTTGGTACAGCATCTACAGGGACTGCTATCGCAACGCTAAGTGGTGCAGCGGCAACTAACGCGGCCCTGGCTTGGTTGGGAGGTGGCGCCCTTGCTGCAGGTGGTGGTGGCATGTCTGCTGGCGGAGCATTGCTGGCACTTGCTGGGCCACTGGGGTGGGGAATAGGTGCGGCTGGCATAGCTGGCGGCGCGTTACTAGCTCGTAACAAAAACAGCAAGATTATTGAAGATACTCGAAGCGAAGAGCGCAAACTACTTGCTCAATGTAGTGAGCTCAATGTTGTCCAGACCACCGTTAAAAAAATGGTTTCGCTTACCTCCGAGCATTATCACGGTACGGAAAGCATTATCGACGTGCTAAGCAAGACTGCGCCTCACGACTACAAAGACTTTGCCCCTGGCCAAAAGCAACAACTTGCCTCACTGATCAATCACATCAACTCGCTGTCTCAGCTAATCAACAAAAAGGTTAAGTAATGGTAGTGAAGCATGCTGAACCAGTGAAGGATCAAGTCACAGGAATTGTTGTTGATCAGCTTAATCAAATGAATCAACAAGCCATGAATATCCAACTTGACGCACAGCACATTGCCTTTGAGGTGGCCACTGAGCAGATGCAGAAGGTGCGGGATTTCATTGCCAATCCCAGTGGCATTCTTGGCTCGATGTCCACTAAGCATGGTGAAATTGCCGAGCAGGTCGAGGTAGGTGTGCGCAATGCTCGCCAAGCTATTGAGGAACGACTGCAAGACGAGTCATTGCTTAAAGCTACGTTCGAGGGGGTGGGTCGCACCGCCCCTGTGGACTACATGATCGATAACGTTGCTGTGCAGTCGAAATTCATAAACGGTGCCAAAGACAATCTCGATCATGTCCTCAGACACCTCGACAAGTACCCAGAATTTGGCCGCAAGGATGAGATTTATCACATACCAAAAGACCACTGGAAAACCATTCGTGATGTTCTGGATGGTAAGCCAGTTGATAACTTAAATGAAAAATCTATCAGGGCAATCCAAGAAAAAGTCGTGGCCATGGAGCAGGCCACTGGACGCTCGTTTGATGACCTAGTCCGCCCTGGAATATCCGATTATCGTGACGTGCAACTAGGGCGGATTGATGACACGCTGGATAAGTATGATCAGGAACTTGCGGATCAAAATCAGGAAAAGAAAACCGAGATTGTTGATGACCACCGGCCATCACTCCAGGGAGCTGCGAATGCTGCAATGATGGGAGCCGCAGTAGCTGGCGCAGTGACTTTGGGTACAGGGATCTACAAGAAATACCGTGAAGGAAGGAACATATTCAAAGGTGAGCTCACAAAGAACGATTGGCAAGAGCTTGGTATGGATACGGCCAATGGTGCTCTAATCGGAGGAGTGTCTGCGGGAGCAATCTACACGCTGACAAACTTTGCCGGTATGGGAGCTCCTTTTGCCAGCGCTCTGGTCACAGCGGCCAAAGGTGTTGGAAGTCTCACCCTGTCACTACAAAGGGGGGAAATTGATATAGAGCAGTTCACCGATCTGGGCATGATTGTGTGTGCAGAAGCAGCTGTTGTTGGCGCCATGACTGTAGCTGGCCAAACAGTCATCCCGATCCCAGTGCTCGGCGCTCTCATCGGTTCAATCTCAGGAAAGATGCTGGTCACTGTTGCCAAAGGTATGAGCGACAAAATGATCGCTGAAATGAATCACAAAAAAGAAGCCTTTATTAAACGGCTAAGCGAGATTGAACAACAGGCTTTGGCACGCATTATGGCTGAGTTTGACGCGCTGGGTGATTTGACAAAGGCCGCATTCAATATACAGACCAACCAACAACTCCTGCTGGCTAGCGTCGAACTGGCCAGAGCTTATGGAGTCAATGAAGCACTCATCATTGCAAGTGAGGACGAGCTCGATAGCTTCATGAATGCCTAACTAATGGGCCACCAAGAAGAGTGGCCCTATTTATTACCGTGAGGTAAGTGCCAGTTGGCTGGCAATCCAATCGTGAATCTGGCCTGGGGTAGTGATTGCGGTTTCTAGCGCAAAGCGTTTACTGCAACACTCTACCTCTGGGTATTCCTGCGCTTGGCCGGTCCAAACTTCATGATCAGCCCAGGGGTAGTCGTGCTCGATAGAGCCCCAGTTATACATGGCATGCTTGGTAAAGCGATATAGATGTACCTCGAGTGAAGAACTGCCGGTGTGAGGGTCGTAATCTATCACCTCTGGTGCCGCTTCGATGAATGCATCATCAATGTTCAAGCGAAAGTAGAGTGCAATATCCCCTTTCTGAGAATTTTCAGATCCACGACTAAGTTGGTAGCAGTAATAAGATTGGAAAAGCGGCAAGAAACTCCAAGGCGCGCGAGAAGAAGGCCTGGATGTTGCCTTACCGACACCGTCGCCCTCCAGGCTACCCCAGAAACGAAAATCGGCGTCAGCGGCTTCACCAGCCAACTTATCCAGTTGTGGCAGGATCCGTGCGTAAAAGCCTTCTATCAGACGGTGAGCGTGTCTGACTTGGGTGACCAAGGACTGTGCTTGGGATATGTCCATCAGTTATCTCCGAACTAACGCCAATGTTGAAGTTGTTCGAGACCAGCAGCGAGGTCGATAGACCTAGTCATGTCCACCATAGGCTGCCAGCTCGGGATCATCGGAGCCATGCCATACAGCTCGAATGCATTCTGCCAGTCGCGTAGGATCGCTTTATCTTGGCGTGTCGAAAAATGCGCATTCTGTCGAAGCCAGTGACGGAGAGGTTCCCATTCACAGGCTGCCATGGGCTCAAACCTTACAGGCAAGGCTGACTGTTCAAGTGCCTCTGGCCCCACATTGCCCAAAGCGATAAAGTAAATCTTCTCGTACTCGGCATACGCCTCATTACGCTTCACTGCCTCAATTTGATTCAGCCACTGCATGCGAGACTGCGTACCACCAAACGGGGGTTTTACCTCAATGACGAACAGTTCTTGTTCAAAGTGCAGAACAACATCGGGCTCAACTTTATTTCCACTGGAATTCTCCAAATACGGCCATAACTCCAGTTCTTCAAAACCAGATAGCTCAACTGGTCGCCCAACCATAAACCCCAATAAAGCAGAGAGAGCACCATCGGAGAGATAGGGAACACGGCCAAAAAATGTGGCGGTGAGCAGATCCTCACTACGCTGAAACGCCTCACGCCAACTTACTGACTCCCCTTCCAACCCAATGCGACCCGCTTTGCTGCTTAAGATTGCCTGTAGCATCCGTCCTCCAGGATTCAAAAGAACATAAGCATCTATCGTACTACCAGTCGAAGTTAATAATTGCCAAATGGGGCACAATTTGGCCCTGAATGAAAAGAATCTCAGATATATATCATCTCCATGAACCTCGACCGGGGCTGCCTTTGCAGCCCCTTTTTCATTGGAGATTTTTATATGGCTCATCTCATCGACACCATGGCCTACACCGGCCAGACGCCTTGGCATGGCCTCGGCAATCTGTTACCCGCACAGCAATCGCTCGATATCTGGCTACAAGCTGCCGGGATGGATTGGACCATCGAGCAGAGCGACGTGATGTTTAACGTGGCTTCCGATGCCCTGCATATCCGCCCCTACAGCGATAGCAAGGTGCTCTACCGCTCCGATACCCTGACACCGCTCTCGGTAGTCTCCCAGCGCTATAACGTGGTGCAGCCCCACGAGGTGTTGCACTTTTATCAGGATCTAGTGGAAGCTGGCGGCTTTGAATTGGAAACCGCAGGCTCACTCAAAGGCGGTCGCAAGCTGTGGGCGCTGGCCCGTACCGGCCAGGACATGAAACTCAAGGGCGGGGATGTGGTGAAGTCTTACCTGCTGCTCGCCACCAGTTGCGATGGCACCCTCTGCACCACGGCGCAGTTCACTTCCCTGCGAGTGGTCTGCAACAACACCTTACAGATGGCGCTGCGTGACAGCAGCGGGGCCATCAAGGTCCCCCATTCGACCCAGTTCGATGCGACAGCAGTAAAAGAGTCGCTGGGACTCGGACTCTCTCATTGGGATGAGTTCAAAGCCCAGACCAAGGCATTAGCGCAACGCCCGGTCGCTCCTGAAGAGGCCCTGCGCTTCTTTAGTGACCTGCTGACCCAACCGTTGGATGACGAGAACATCATCCTCACCCGCCCAGTACAACGCCTGCACGAGCTCTATCAGGGCGCCGGGATGGGGTCTGATTTATCGAGCTCCTGCAATACTGCCTGGGGGCTGGTCAATGCGGTGACCGAGTACGTGGATCACCATCGCCGTGCTCGCAGTCAGGATCACCGGCTCGACTCCGCCTGGTTCGGACAAGGGGCGCAACTGAAAATCCAGGCGTTAAACCGGGCCCTCAACCTGTTGCAGTGATGGCCGTATCCATCTAAGATATAAACTAAAGATTATATTGGTGCGCTATGTGGACAGTAAAAACGACCGAGCTGTTTAATGCTTGGTTTGATGTGCAAGATGAAGCGACGCAGGAGAAAGTCTTGGCTGGGCTACTCGCCTTGGCACAAGGTGGCCCATCGGTAGGGCGTCCCCTGGTCGATACCATCAAGGGCTCGCGTTTTACAAACTTAAAAGAGCTGAGGGTGCAGCATCAGGGAGAGCCGCTACGTGCATTCTTTGCCTTTGACCCGCTGCGACAAGCCATCGTGCTTTGTGCTGGCAAAAAGGGCGGGAACGAGAAGCGGTTTTACAAAGAGATGCTGCCGTTGGCTGAGGCACAGTACGCCAGGCATCTGGCTGAGTTGGAGGAAAAGTAATGGGAAGAACACTTGACGATTTGCTGGCCTCCCGTTCAGAAGAGAGTCGGCAACGCATCCAGGAAATGGCAACCGAGCTGTTGCTGGAGGTGCGTATACAGGCGCTGCGCGAAGAGCTGGAGGTGTCGCAGGTTGAGTTGGCTAAGGCACTCGGTGTCAGTCAGCCTGCCGTCGTGGCGATGGAGCAGCGTGGCAGTGATATCAAGCTCTCCACCATGAAACGCTATGTTGAAGCGATGGGCGGCAAGCTGCGTGTAGATGTGGAATTGCCTACCGGCCGACACATCGGGTTCAACGTCTGACGCCGTTGCGACGACCCGTTAACAGACATCTAGCGATTTAGCTCACCCATCAACACCCCATCCTGAGGCTGCAAATGCAGCCTATTTTCATTCCACCAGAAAGCAAAAATCCCCTCACCCGGACTGGCGTAAGCCAATCCGGGCGGGAGCATTTATGCCGTCAAGCAGGAGTCACGATGAAAGCAAAAGCCAAATACGGTCAGGCCATTCGTTTAGCCTCGACCTCCGACCTCCCTCGCGAACAGTGGCTGGCGATCCGCAAGCTGGGGATCGGCTCGTCCGATGCCGCCGTGGCGGTGGGCCTCTCACCCTATAAATGCCCGCTGTCGCTATGGCTGGAGAAAACCGGTCGCAAGGAGCCGGAAGATATCTCCCACAAGGAAGCGGTGCTGTGGGGTATCGAGCTCGAACCGGTCTTGGCGCAGGTCTACGCCAAGCGAACCGGTTACCGGGTACGCCGGGTCAATGCCGTACTACAGCACCCCGAACACACCTTTATGCTCGCCAATCTCGACCGGGAGGTGGTGGGTCACCCCGACGGCCCCGGCATCCTCGAAATCAAGACCGCCAGCTATCACAGTGCCCCGCAGTGGGAGGAAGGTGTGCCGGTCGCCTACCAGTGTCAGGTACTTCATCAGCTCGCCGTCACCGGCCATGCCTGGGCGGAGGTAGCTGTGCTGATCGGGGGTCAGGATTTTCGGATTTATCGCATCGAGCGCGACGAGGAGAAGGTCCGGGATCTCACCGAGCGTGAAGCACAGTTCTGGCATCAGGTCACCAGCAACCAGCAGCCCGAGCCCGATGGCTCTGAGGATGCAGGCTCGGCGTTGGCTTGGCTATTTCCCCGCGATGACGGAGAGACCGTCGATCTCTCCGATTCCCCCGAGTTCAACCAGCTGTTCGGGGAGTTACTGCATCTGCGCGAGCACAAGGAGGAAGTGGAGCTACGCGAGTCGCAGATCAAGCAGCGGCTACAGGCCACGCTGGGCGAGGCCACGGCAGGGCTCTTCGCCGACGGCAAGATCACTTGGAAACGCAGCAAGGATCGGCTGGCGCCGGACTTGGAACGGCTCGGGCAGGATCATCCCGACCTGCTCAGCCACTACGTCAAACCGGTGCCCGGCTCACGCCGTTTCACCATTCAGGCCACTCATGCTGGCAGGAGTTAAACACCATGATCAAAGGACTGGCAATTACCCCGCCCGTGATCGGGCGGATCTGTATCGGCAGGCTGGTACAGAAAGACGGGAAATGGGTGCCGGAGAAGGATGACAGTTTCACCCTCACCACCCAGGTGCAGCAGAAAGGGGGATGGTTACTCCATCCCTTGCATCAGCAGTTCGCTCAAGGGCATGAGCAGGCCAAGATCCGCGCCATCCCGGTACGTGTGCTGTTCAATGACAGCGATCTGAACCTGCGGGCAGAGTACAGCGCCTTTGACCGCCAGACTGGGCGACCGCTCTGTGTCGGCAATGGAGAGATGGCAAAACGGGTGGGGGCACAAGGGATGGAGGAGGTCAGTTGCCCCGGTCCAGAGCGCTGTCCCTACGGCCAGCAACAGGGCTGTAAGTTGTACGGACGACTGAGCCTATTTGTGGAGGGACAGGGGGATGAACTCGGCAGCTTTATCTTTCGTACCACCGGCTATAACTCGGTACGAACCCTGGCGGCACGGCTCAAGTATTTCGAGGCAGTGAGCGGTGGATTGACCCGCTATCTGCCACTGACCTTGAGGTTGCGGGCCAAGAGCACCACCCAGTCCTACCGTACCCCGGTCTACTACGTGGACTTGACGCTGCGTGACGAACTGACCCTGACCGAGGCAGTCGGTCAGGCACGGCAGGAAGCGATGCAGGATGATGAAGCTGGGCTGACGATTAGCGAAATGGAAGCCGTGGCGCGGGCGCTACTGCGCAATGGTCAGTTCGAGGAGGTGGATGAAGAGGTGCCAATGCTGCTGGAGGAGTTTTACCCCCAGGTGGAGGAAGGGGAACATTCGACTGCCGAACCGGCTCTGCAAGCGGAGACCAGACCACGGGGAACGCGAACTCGGGCATCCCCGTTAACCAACAAATTGGGTAAAGGCGCGGCACCGGCACCCGGTGCGCTCTAACTCAGGATCTGGCCAGACGCTCGACCAATCGCTCAAACGTCTCCAGCGGCAATGCCCGGTCGGCACTGTCCAGTCGGGCTAGCTTCTGCCCCAAGACTGTACCCTGCTCGGTTGGGCGCGGGCGGGTCTCATACATCTTTTCACACCGACTCCAGGGCACCCATTAGGTGCCCTGTTGCGTTTATATGCCTGACCACAAGGAGTTAACTTCATGTCTCGATTCACCCCAGGCGATCATTTGGTGACCGTTCGCCTCGGTTATACCCACCACGGCCTCTATGTCGGGGGCAACCATGTCATCCACTATCAGGGGCCTAATCTCGGCCTACCCGGTGAAATAGTGATGACTTCTCTGGATGCGTTTTCCGATGGTAAGCCGGTCTGGTGCAAATTTTGCCCTGTTAGGCGGTATGACCGAAAGGAGAGCCTCGAACGTGCCCGCACACGGCTGGGCGAACACCGTTACGATGTGTTGTTCAGTAACTGTGAACACTTCGTGATGTGGTGCATCCACGGTATCCACCACTCGACACAGATCAGCCAAGTAGCAACCGCGGTGGCGAAAGCAGCCCTCCGTACTCAGCAGACCACCATCATTCCCCCAGCTATGATCGTGTTGAGCCGCGAGCGCACAACGTCTGATTGCATGACGCTCGCCACCTCTGCTATCACCCTGACCACTCTTGCGACATCGCCAAGCTGGGTTCCCCTGACAACTGGCGTATTAGCCGCTCACGCAGTAAGCCGCCTCTGGTCCTGGCTCACCGACTGATCCACTACCGCTACCTCACACTTTCAAGGAACACTACCATGACGATTCCCTTTCACCGGGACGGCTTTGCCCTGCCTGCTTGTCAGGCTTTGCTGGCCCTGCTCAGCCAAGAAGCCGAACATACCGATCTCGATCTGGGGCGCTGCACCCAGCTAACCTTCAACTTCCGCAATCCCGGCTACAGTGTCGAACAAGGTGGCGTGCACCCGGTCGAGATCCGCCTGATCCGTGGGCTAGATGGCTGGCTGTTCGATTACGTCACCGACTTCAGCTACCAGGGGCTCGGCCATGATGCCGAGCTCTGCAAGGAGATCGACTTCAACTTCCTCGATGGGGAACACACCATGTTGGGCTGGGGACCGCTGCGGCTGGCCGAAGCGCGGGAATTGTTCGATATCTGGCAAAGCAACTTCATTGCCTACTGCCGGTTGGAATGCTTCAGCGTCACGGTCGCAGGAGATTAGGAGGTCACGATGACCCAAGAATTAGCTCTATCCCACTACTCACGTCAGTGGTTGGGCCTGGTCGCGGCCAAAGCCAAACTGCAGCCGACTCACCAGGGCGAGCGCTGGTTGCTGCATCTGACTCCTGGTAGCCCAAACGCTCGCACCGTTACACTGCACCTGCGCTGGTATGGGGGGCAGTGGCAACTGCTCTCCCTCACCAATGCCGAGGACTGGCGCACCATGAGCCAGCCGATAGATGAAATTTGCGTGGACCCCACTCGTCACTGTTTTTGGCGCAGCCAGGCAGGACCGGTTTCTCTCACCGAGCAACCCCGTGTGTTGGCAAGTTTCCTGGCTGACCTGCAGCGTACCTGCACTAATCACGGTTATCGCGTGGAGAGTGACCCCTTACCGCAAGAGGAGACACACGATGTCCAAACAACCGATAACCGTTGAGCTGGAAGCCATCAATCGAGAGGGGGAAACTCAGGTGGTGCGTGACAGTGGCCTGACCGTGCAGGACTACAGCGTCTACCTGCGGGCTGTGGAGGGCAGTGGGTTGGCGCTGGCCACCTAGGTAGCTGACTACGACACCATAGGACCGGCCTACCAACTGGCGGAACGGCTGAGCGTTGCGCTCGCTATCCTACTCAACGTACTGGTCCCCGGACCGCTGATGCCGGTGAAGCGCGCCCCTACAGCCGGAACAGGAGCAGAAGCCGCCACCAAGGCCAACTGAACACCCCTCACAGTGAACCAACAACCGCTCTACCTTTAACCCTGACATGCTTTATGTGTGCCGGGTTTTTGTTTATTTGGAGAACCCCATATGCGTTACCACAAACTCAAAGCCGGGGAATGCCCCGGCACCTATGTCGTCACCGAACCCGTGACCGAGCAAGACCTGTTGCGTATCGCCAATCAGATTGCTCGCAAGCGTCTTGCCAAAGGCTCCGCCATCACCAGTACCACAGAGGCCGCTGAGCGGCTGCAGACCCTGCTGCAGGACCGGGAGCACGAAGTGTTTGGTGCACTGTTCCTCGACTCCCAACATCGTGTACTGGCCTTTGAGGAGCTGTTTCGCGGCACCTTGGACAGCGCCAGTATCTACCCACGGGAAGTGGTCAAGCGGGCCATACTGCTCAACAGTGGTGCCATCATCGCGGTGCACAATCACCCCAGCGGTGACCCGGAACCCAGTCAATCTGACAGGGTCTTTACCCAGGCCCTCAAAGAAGCCTTGGCGCTGGTCGATGTGCGATTGCTTGACCATCTGGTGGTCGGTGCTGAGGGCTTAGTCTCGATGGCCGAAAGAGGTCAGCTATGAACCAGACCCCAGGCAAAACCCACCTCACCGCCCTCGATATCCTCATCGAGTTGCGCTGTTGGCTGGCAGACAACGTCGAGATGCAGACCGAGCCCGCCATCGTGGCTCACCTGCCTAACGGCTCCCCGCTCACCCAGGCCGATAGTATCGAGGCTATTGATGCGCTGCTGCATCAGCTGCGCCATTAGTCCGTTCCAAAAGAGAAATGAGCGATGCGATTACCTAACCCCTATTCCCTTGAGGAAACCCTGAGCAAGCTGCGCCATCGTCTGGCTACTGCCTGCAACGAGGAGGCGCTGGCATTACTGGAAAAAGCCGTCACCAAGGCGCGTGATGACGAGGGTTATGCCAGGCAGCTTGAAGAGGCCTTGCTGCGGGGATCCACCATCGAGATCCGCGAATGCCTCAGCTGCTTTGGCGACTACTTCGAGCGCTCCCGAGACGCACCGCCCTATTACCTGCATCACGATGCCGTCAACGGCATTGATTGTGCGCTCTACGCCATCCTGTTTGATGCGGCTTACCCAGACGCAGAGCAGGCGCACGAATAACGCCAGCATCCCCAAACCCGGATCATCCGCGCCAACACCATGATCCGGATATTCCGATCCCCCCAGCAAGGCCACCTCACTGCAGGTGGCCTTTTGCTTTGCAAGGAGTCATCCCCATGTCTGCTTTCATGATTGACCGCAAGGATTACCTGGCGTTTGCCGTACAGTTACACCGCTTTTGCAATGCCCCCATACCACCGCACTACACCCTTGAGTTGCTGCGCGCCCTCTGGTGGAACTCACCAATGGATGTCACCAGTACCTGGACGTGGCGGGTAGGCCGGCTGGTACGGCTAATGATGCTCGCCAATCGGCGGGCTGTCTGGCATCGCTATCAGCTTGGACATCAGCAGGACCAGAAGGAACCAAGCCAGCGCCGCTCGACCAAGCTGGGACCGGTTAAACCTGCCCATCGTTACCACCAGGCACCACTCACCGATGCCGAACTGGTAGCCCTCTACAAATTCACCTGCTGCGCCCTGTACCAATCGAGTGAATGGACCGGGAGCCCAGAGCAGGCACCTCGGTTGGTAAAGGTAATACAGCAGTTGCAGCAGGCCATGGCGCAAGACGTGCTGACCCGCCTGTCACTGTGGGAGCAAGCCCCCTGGGGGGAGATGCGATGAATCTCTCCACCACCCTGACCATGACGAGTTCACAGCCGGACAGCACAGCCGTGCTAGCCCAACGTATCGCCGAGGACATGGCACACCTGCATCACCGTCTGCGTGATGGGGCCAGTGATGGACTGGGCATCAGCATCAGTTACCTGGTCGAAAAATTTGCGGTGTTGGCAGCGGCTTACCGTGCACCTGCAGAAATGGAGAAACATCCATGATTGAGTTCAATGACAGCTTTAGCCAGGCCGCCGTGGCAGAGGCCATGTGTGCCCATCCGGGACTTGCCAAGCTCATCAGTCAGCAGTTGATGCTGCCGGGCTTTGCCTATGCCCACGATGTGGAGGGGCGACGTATTGGTGGCCCGCTGGTGGCCCCCAACCCTGTGTTGCACAAGACCACGCTCTTTGTCAGTCCACGGGATATGCGTGAGTACCTGCCACGAGAGATTAACTTCGCCCGCTTTCGCTGCGCCTGTAATGCAGCGGGTCAGCCGGTCGGTGAGTGGCAACGGGTAATTGTCGGGGCCTACGTCAACCACGGTAGTAATGACAAGCCGGATTGGAGTAGTCACACCTGAGCCACGGCCACCAGCACACACCCATGCTCCCATACAGCCCCTCACTCCGAGGGGCTGTTTGCATTTGAAGGAAGCCCAACCATGCACGACCTGCGTGATTACAAGACCCTGACCGCTCGGCAGATCACCACTGCCATCGGTCAGCTCAACCACAACACCGCGCCGAAGATAATGACCCACCTGGGATTGCGGGCCAGGCAGCCGCAACCACTCGGTAATGGCCGTAGTAGAGCCAAAGCCCTCAAGCTGCTGCGCAGAGTCAAGAAGGCCCACAAGGCGGGGCGTATCCCGTTTGAACTTACAGTGACCGGCTGCCGCATCGACCGGGGTAGCCATCAGGCTGACCGCTACTATTACGACCGAACACTGCTGGCTCAGGGCTGGCAGCAGTACGACACCGAAGAAGATGCGTGGTACTTCGGCATCTGGATTAACACAGAGAAGCTGGAGACCTTTACCTATGCCGAGGGGGATACCAGCCATGTGATTGCGCCGAACGTCGAGGCGTTTCGCGCTGAATTGGCGCGGCTCTACCAGTACCACCCGCAAGCCCCGGCATTTATCAGCATCGACCCGGAAGCGGGCGTTGTGACCCACCACTTTGAAGCCAAACCGGAGGTGTGACATGGCGAAAAACATCACCATCCGGGTGCCCGGCAAACATCCGCAAACCGGCGAGCTCACCACCTTCGAACTCAAGGGCCAGCGCATGGATATCGACATCGGTAGCCAAGCCGTGCCCTTCCTCATTCACGGGAGGGGCATCGGCACCTCACTCACCCACATCCCGAGCGGCTATCGCATCGCGCTGCTCGGCAGTTGGCTCACTGCGCGTTACGCAATCCCTGAGAATAAGCCCAGCAGAACAGCCTGCGCCCAGATGGCCATAGACCGGCTGGTGGCCCAGTACGGCTCACGGCACCTGCTGGACCGGCTCAATTGCAAGCCGGTTATCAACGAGGCGACTGACTGAGCTCGTTGACGCACCACTGTCTCGCTCATCAACAAACAACATAAATGGCCAGCCCTCACAGGCTGGCCCTTTGCATCACTGGAATCACCTAACATGATGACCCGTCTTATCACCGCGCTCGAGGTGCACCACTATGCCCTCGAGCTCAACAAACTGCATCTACGCAACCGGCAGACGTTACCCGCTCCCGGCATCACCACTATCAAAGAGGCCAAAGCCCGCCTGTTTGGCCGCTGGCAGCCAGGGCATCAGGTGACCATCACCGTGAGCCACCCTGACTACGTCAATCTCTCCCGGCTCTATCGGGGAAGACTAGCAAACCTGACAGACCTTCCAGAACACCTGGCCAGATTGCGACAGCGCCACAACGTCCCAGGCACCCGCATAGACATTCAACTGAGGTATCGCTAATCATGACCACGACAACCACCCACACCAACAACCAACACCCCGTAGCGCCAGACCAGCCCACCCGGATTTTTGCGCAGTGGGGTTTACCTCATACCGTGACGCCACGCTTTGGTGCTCGCCTGATACAAAGTCACTACCGGCTCGATTTTCTACCCGATCGGGCCAGTCTGATCGGTGAGTGGAGTCAGATGCAGATAGCCAAGCTCGACCTGGCTTTCCCGGAGATCATCAAGGCTCTGGAAGCCAAGCTGTTGACCGGCGAGCTGGATGCCCAGCATCAGCACTGCATCACTATCCAGCACGAAGGGTTCACCTGCGAAGCCGATACCCTGGGTAGCCACGGCTATGTCTACTTGGCCATTTACTCAGCGACCAACATGGACGCCAATCCTGACCGCAAGGCGTGACCACCGCTCCGCTTGTGGTAACATTTTTGCACCTACTAGTCCGTGATTAATGGGATAGGTCGTGGGGAAGGCCAATTCATAGCCTTCCCTTTGTTTTTTGTCCGCCAACTTGAGGCGTTGACCATCTCATCTCTGCAATAACAACGATGCTCCGTGATCGCCATTATGCGTGACATTACGCATAGTGCTGCGGGGTTCATTTGTATAAACTGCCCGCCAGATAATGGATAGACGACTGACGGGCCGGATTTTTTCTCACCGATGCATCACCTTGGCTGCATCGCCTTCTGTTGACCCACCACCCTGGATAGGTCCCTGCTGCGCCCGTAAGGCTCGGCATGCGCCGTTCCGTCAGTCTGACAACTTGGCACGCATCCTCACCTTGGCTTTCGCGCTGGTGGGCTGAAGGCAACACGCATTAACCGGAGAACCCCATGACCGACCTCAACGAGCTCAGCCAGGCGCTGCTGGCCGCCGTGCCTGAAGATGGCAGCAGTATCGGCAACCAAGCCTTGATGGAAACCTTGAAAGCCCAATTCAGCGACCTGACCGATGAGGTATTTACCGCCGCACGCGAGACCCTGCTGGAACAGGGCGTACTGCGCAAGGGGCGCGGGCGGGGCGGTGCTGTGCTCCGGGTGTTGGAAGGCGAAGCCGCCGTGGCTGCACCACGCAAAGCGAAGGCCAGTGGCAGGGCTAAGCAGGCCAAGGATGAGCCGCAAGCTACCGGTATCGAGGGGCTGAAGAAGACCCTGTGGGCTGCCGCAGACAAGCTGCGTGCCGACATGGACGCCGCCGAGTACAAGCACATCGTGCTGGGCCTTATCTTCCTCAAGTACATCTCCGACTCCTTCGCCGCCCGTCGCGCCGAGCTGACCCGCCGCTTTTCCGATGAGAGCGACGAGTACTTCCTCTACGACTGTGACGATGAGCTGCTGGCCGAGGAGCTGGAAGACCGCGACTACTACCGTGAGGTGAACGCCTTCTGGGTACCGGAAGGGGCCCGTTGGGAGGGGCTGCGGGCCCATGCCAAGCAGGCCGATATCGGCAAGCGCATTGACGATGCGCTGACCCTGATCGAGCAGGAGAACCCCCGCCTCAAGGGCATCCTCGACAAGCGCTACGCCCGAGCCCAGTTGCCCGATGGCAAGCTCGGCGAGCTGGTGGATCTGGTTTCCAAGATTGGTTTTGGCAGTGATGTCGGTGAAGCTCGCGACATCCTGGGGCAGGTCTACGAGTACTTCCTTGGCGAGTTTGCCAGTGCCGAGGGCAAGAAGGGGGGCCAGTTCTACACGCCTGCCAGCATCGTCAAGACGCTGGTGGCGGTACTTGCTCCCCATCATGGTCAGGTCTACGACCCCTGCTGCGGTTCAGGCGGCATGTTTGTGCAGTCGGAGAGGTTTATCGAAGCCCATGGCGGTAAGTTGGGTGACGTCTCTATCTACGGTCAGGAGTCGAATCCGACCACTTGGCGGCTGGCGGCGATGAACCTCGCCATCCAGGGGATGGACTACAACCTCGGGCGCGAAAACGGTGATACCTTCACCCGCAATCAGCACCCTGACTTGCGTGCAGACTTTGTGCTGGCCAACCCGCCGTTCAATATCAGCGACTGGTGGCACGGTAGCCTAGAGGGGGATCCGCGCTGGGTCTACGGTACGCCGCCTGCGGGCAACGCCAACTATGCGTGGCTGCAGCATATGCTCTACCACCTCAAGCCCAATGGCCGTGCCGGTATCGTGCTGGCCAATGGCTCGATGAGCTCGAGCCAGAACAGCGAAGGTGATATTCGCCGTGCCATGGTGGAGGCGGACGTGGTGGAGTGCATGGTGGCCCTGCCGGGCCAGCTTTTCTTCAACACCCAGATCCCCGCCTGCCTCTGGTTCCTCGCAAAGAACAAGGCCGGCCGCCAGGGCGAGGTGCTGTTTATCGATGCCCGCAAGCTGGGCACCATGGTTAGCCGAGTGCAGTGTGAACTCGATGAGAGCGCGATTGCCAAGATTGCCGATACCTTCCACGCGTGGAAAGGGGACGGGGAGTGCGATCAGCCTTACGAGGATGTAGCGGGCTTCTGCCGCAGCGTAACCTTGGCCGAGATTGCCGAGCACGGCCATGTATTGACCCCCGGCCGCTATGTAGGGGCCGAAGAGGTGGAGGAGGACGATGAGGCCTTTGCCGACAAGATGGCGCGCTTGACCAAGCAACTGGGTGGCCAGATGAGCAAGGGAGCCGAGTTGGACCAGTTGATCAAACAGAAGCTGGGGGGGTTGGGATATGTGTTCTGAATGGCCGCTGATACCACTACGTGACTTTGTTGACTTGCTCGCAGGTTTTGCATTCAAGAGTACTGGTTATTCTGATGGCCAAGACGATGTTCGTTTGCTTCGTGGAGATAACATTGCGCCAGGTAGAGTGCGGTGGGATGGGGTAAAGCGATGGTCTCGTGAAAATGCTATTGGCCTTGAACGGTATGCGCTTGAGCCTGGAGATGTTGTTCTGGCGATGGATCGCCCGTGGATTCCGGCTGGCCTGAAAGTTGCTCAAGTGCAAGCTGCAGATACGCCCAGTTACCTAGTACAACGGGTTGCTCGGATCCGGCCTGCCTCAAGAGAAGATTGCAGCTTCTTGTTCGCATTATTGTCGACTCCTGAATTTGAATCGTACATTCAGAATGTGACGACCGGAACTGCAGTTCCGCATATCAGCGCAAAGCAAATACTCGATTTCGAGTTCAGGCTCCCCCCTGCGTACGTGAGAGCCAAAGTTGGGGAAATCGTTGCTGCGCTTAACGAACGTATCACTTTGTTGCGAGAGACCAACACCACGCTAGAGGCGATCGCTCAGGCGCTGTTCAAGTCGTGGTTTGTTGACTTCGACCCGGTCCATGCCCGTGCTCGTGGCGAGCAACCGGCAGGTCTGGCCCCCGAGGTCGCAGCCCTGTTCCCCGACAGCTTCGAAGAGTCAGCCCTTGGCATGGTGCCGAAGGGGTGGCAGGCTGAACCACTTGATGAAATCGCCGATTTTCTCAATGGGCTGGCATTGCAAAAATACCCACCTGAAGGTGACGAGACGCTTCCGGTCATAAAGATTGCGCAGCTCCGCAAGGGTGATACGGTGGGCGCTGACCGCGCCAGCCGCAATATTAAGCCTGAATACATCATTCAGAATGGTGATGTGCTCTTCTCATGGTCGGGAAGTCTTGAGGTTGAGGTTTGGTGTGGTGGAGAAGGCGCGTTGAATCAACATCTGTTCAAGGTTACATCGCAGCGTTTTCAGAAGTGGTTTTACCTTCGTTGGACAAAGACTCATCTAACTAACTTCAAACATATTGCCGCCAGTAAAGCCACCACGATGGGGCACATTCAACGCAAACACCTCACAGAGGCCATGGTTGTTGTCCCTTCATCCCAAGTTTTGGCTGAGGCTGACAAGATTTTCGGGCCACTTTTGGACCAATGGATCAACAACGCAGAACAAGCACAAACCCTCGCCAACTTGCGCGATACCCTGCTACCCCGTCTGATCTCCGGCCAACTGCGCTTGCCGGATGCCGAACAACAACTCAAGGACCTCGCTGTATGACGGCCGCTGTTGTAAACGCCACTGCCTTTACCAATGAACACTTCCCGCGCCTGTTGGCTCAGCTCAAGTCGATGGGCGACAGAGCCCACTTCGATAGCGAACAGAGCGAACTCTATCTCCAGTTTATCGAGCAGTTCCCGCTCGACTCGTTGCCTAACCTGACCCTTGAGCAGTACTGCGTGGGCAAGGGGGATGGCAACTCGTTCTGCTGGTGGATCGAGCGTGGTCTACAGCCCGTGCTGGCCCGCTATATGCCCGGTACCTCCAAGGGGCATCTTATCTACTTTTTGGGGAATGGGTCTGTCTACAAGAACAAACGGTTAGCGGACTTGAGTGATGAAGAGGCGTTGCGCTATACGCTCAAGGTGCAACACTGCGTGGCGGCAGCCGACCCTGATGGTGACCTGAGCTGGATAGATGATGACCAAGAGATCTATCGGCGAGCCGGGGTTGATGCACGAGTGACCATGAGTAATGGCCGAAAATTGAGGTTGGTCACCTGCTATCAGCCATCGCGTATGTTGCCAATATCTTCCCCTGGCCATCTTGGTCACTTTCTTAACGTGTTGGGGTGGCCGTCAGACGATATTCCTCCTGAAAACCAATCCATTGGGCGTATGCAGCGCCTGATGCGTTATTACGACCTGGCCCGCGAGTCGTTACCTGAATTGACCCCATATGGCTTTATGTTGGGCCTGTATGACGAGTCGTTGGGACTGGCACCGCCAAAGGCAGACAAGGATGATAGCGGGAGTGATGATGAGGATGACACCATGAGCGAAGCAAACGACAACCCGGTGATACCCAAGGCCAACGCGCCGTTGAACCAGATCCTCTTCGGCCCGCCCGGTACCGGCAAGACCTTCAGCACTATCGAGAAGGCCTTGGAGATTCTTGAGCCGACTCTGCTGGCGAAGTCTGGCGTGACCCGAACTGAGTTGAAGGCGGCGTTTGACCAGTATCAAGAGGCGGGGCAGTTGGCTTTTGTCACTTTTCATCAGAGCTTCAGTTATGAGGACTTTGTGGAAGGAATTAGGGCAGAGAGCTTGGAGGATGGTGGTCTTGAGTACAAGGTTGAGTCAGGTGTATTCACCAAGTTATGTGAGCTAGCTAACCGAGGTGTGATTGCCTTGGATGATCCGTTTGAGCGCTCTTTGCGGGAGCTGATGGCGCAGATGGAAATATCTAATGACAACTTATTGTCAATGTCTACATCGAGCGGTAAGTCGTTCAAGGCGCAATATGCCGGTGAGCTGACGTTTAAGTGTTGGCCTGCTAGTAACCCCACGTTAGAGAAACCATATCTTGCTAGTATCGAACAGGTGCCAGGGCGAGAGCGTGAACATATTGTTAAATTGATGCCAGTTCAGCTAACCCAGCATCCAGTACCTTTTCCAGATATGGGCTGCTCATGCCCGCAAATTGCTGCTTCTTCCGCAAGCTTGCCTTACGG
>NZ_PQLN01000083.1:0-18957 GCF_002919855.1 Aeromonas sp. ASNIH8
GAGAAGTTGGAGTGGGCAATGGTGTATTTATCCAAAAACGGCAAAAAGAGTAGGCAGAGAAAATCCAAGCAAAACAACACGTTAGACGGTATTATTAATTCGCTTGCCGCTTAAGGTTCTGTACATGAAGGCGAAATGTCCAGGGCCAGGCAAATTCACGATACTGATAGTGCTGACGTATCAGCGCTGCATGCTCACGGCGGGTATTTTCCCTCTGACCGTATTCTGCAAGAACGGTGATATCACGAATCCCGAGCTGTCTGGCGGTAAAATGCCGGACGCCGGAAGGAATATGATTCATATCGGTGAGGAAGGTGCCCAGAAAACGGACACATCCAATTTGCAGGGCAATGCCCAGACGGTTGTGATCACCTCTGCTTTTTCCGATAAATTCCTTGTCTGCTTCATCAAGATGAAAATATCGTGCCAGCTGAAGCTCATCCGGTTCACCGGTGAATCTGCCATAGCTTTCAGTCTGCTCAGTGGTCAGAAAGTCAACGGGCATATCGGCCTCCCTGCCTGACGGGCATTTAGTAATATTTTTGCAACCGTCCGAAATGTTATAAATTATCAGACATAGTAAAACGGCTTCGTTTGAGTGTCCATTAAATCGTCATTTTGGCATAATAGACACATCGTGTCTGATATTCGATTTAAGGTACATTTTATGCGAATTTTTGGTTATGCGCGGGTCTCAACCAGCCAGCAGTCCCTCGATATTCAGATCAGAGCGCTCAAAGATGCAGGGGTAAAAGCTAACCGCATCTTTACCGACAAGGCATCCGGCAGTTCAACAGATCGGGAAGGGCTGGATTTGCTGAGGATGAAGGTGGAGGAAGGTGATGTCATTCTGGTGAAGAAGCTCGACCGTCTTGGCCGCGACACCGCCGACATGATCCAACTGATAAAAGAGTTTGATGCTCAGGGTGTCGCGGTTCGGTTTATTGACGACGGGATCAGTACCGACGGTGATATGGGGCAAATGGTGGTCACCATCCTGTCGGCTGTGGCACAAGCTGAACGCCGGAGGATCCTAGAGCGCACGAATGAGGGCCGACAGGAAGCAAAGCTGAAAGGAATCAAATTTGGCCGCAGGCGTACCGTGGACAGGAACGTCGTGCTGACGCTTCATCAGAAGGGCACTGGTGCAACGGAAATTGCTCATCAGCTCAGTATTGCCCGCTCCACGGTTTATAAAATTCTTGAAGACGAAAGGGCCTCGTGATACGCCTATTTTTATAGGTGTCTGGACTCGTGGGATCATGTACCCATGCGTAGCTGGCCGCTCTTCAAGGCCAGACACGTTTTGCGTACACTGTTCCAATCCGACTCTTCACTGGCAACTCGATGACCCAGGCACTGCACAGCCAAGCCCGTACTACCCACCTGATCCGTGAGGAAATCAGGAACTCGACGCTCCCGCAGGCCGAACTGGCCAGGATGTACAACGTCACCCGCCAAACCATCCGAAAGTGGCAAAACCGCGAGTCTCCTGAAGACAAGTCGCATGCGCCGAACAAGATGTACACGACGCTCACGCCCGAGCAGGAGCTCATCGTGGTGGAGCTGCGCAAGACGTTGCTGCTGCCCACGGACGACCTGCTGGCGGTCACGCGCGAGTTCATCAATCCAGCCGTCTCGCGTGCCGGCCTGGGACGTTGCCTGCGCCGCCACGGTGTCTCGGATCTACGTAACCTGGTCGAGCAGGAAGGCACTGCGCCCGCCACGAAAAAGACCTTCAAGGACTACGAGCCGGGCTTTGTGCACATCGACATCAAGTACCTGCCGCAGATGCCCGACGAGACGGCAAGGCGCTATCTCTTCGTTGCCATCGACCGTGCTACGCGCTGGGTCTTCATCGAGCTCTATGCCGACCAGACCGATGGCAGCAGTGGCGACTTCCTCAACAAAGTCCAGCAAGCCTGTCCCGTCAAGATCGTCAAGCTTCTGACCGACAACGGCAGCCAGTTCACCGACCGCTTCACGGCTGGCGGCAAGAAGAAGGAACCCAGCGGCACACACGTGTTCGACCGCCTGTGCAAGCAGCTCGGCATCGAGCACCGGCTCATCCCGCCTCGTCATCCGCAGACCAACGGCATGGTGGAGCGCTTCAACGGTCGTATCAGCGACATCGTCAACCAGACCCGTTTTGGTTCAGCTGCCGAACTGGAATCGACGCTGCGCAATTACGTCAAGATCTACAACCACAGCATTCCGCAACGCGCGCTCCAACACAAAACACCCGTTCAGGCGCTCAAGGAATGGCATGAAAAACGCCCTGAATTGTTCAGGAAACGCGTGTATAACCAGCCGGGTCTTGACATATAGGTTAATGTCATGATAATAATGGTTTCTTAGACGTCAGGTGGCACTTTTCGGGGAAATGTGCGCGGAACCCCTATTTGTTTATTTTTCTAAATACATTCAAATATGTATCCGCTCATGAGACAATAACCCTGATAAATGCTTCAATAATATTGAAAAATGACTTGGTTGAGTACTCACCAGTCACAGAAAAGCATCTTACGGATGGCATGACAGTAAGAGAATTATGCAGTGCTGCCATAACCATGAGTGATAACACTGCGGCCAACTTACTTCTGACAACGATCGGAGGACCGAAGGAGCTAACCGCTTTTTTGCACAACATGGGGGATCATGTAACTCGCCTTGATCGTTGGGAACCGGAGCTGAATGAAGCCATACCAAACGACGAGCGTGACACCACGATGCCTGCAGCAATGGCAACAACGTTGCGCAAACTATTAACTGGCGAACTACTTACTCTAGCTTCCCGGCAACAATTAATAGACTGGATGGAGGCGGATAAAGTTACAGGACCACTTCTGCGCTCGGCCCTTCCGGCTGGCTGGTTTATTGCTGATAAATCTGGAGCCGGTGAGCGTGGGTCTCGCGGTATCATTGCAGCACTGGGGCCAGATGGTAAGCCCTCCCGTATCGTAGTTATCTACACGACGGGGAGTCAGGCAACTATGGATGAACGAAATAGACAGATCGCTGAGATAGGTGCCTCACTGATTAAGCATTGGTAACTGTCAGACCAAGTTTACTCATATATACTTTAGATTGATTTAAAACTTCATTTTTAATTTAAAAGGATCTAGGTGAAGATCCTTTTTGATAATCTCATGACCAAAATCCCTTAACGTGAGTTTTCGTTCCACTGAGCGTCAGACCCCTAATCCCAGCTGTAGCGGCCTGATTACATCCGGCCGCTACACCTAGCTCCACCTTCAAACAAGGAATATCGTTGATGTCACTGTATCGCCGTCTAGTTCTGCTGTCTTGTCTCTCATGGCCGCTGGCTGGCTTTTCTGCCACCGCGCTGACCAACCTCGTCGCGGAACCATTCGCTAAACTCGAACAGGACTTTGGCGGCTCCATCGGTGTGTACGCGATGGATACCGGCTCAGGCGCAACTGTAAGTTACCGCGCTGAGGAGCGCTTCCCACTGTGCAGCTCATTCAAGGGCTTTCTTGCTGCCGCTGTGCTGGCTCGCAGCCAGCAGCAGGCCGGCTTGCTGGACACACCCATCCGTTACGGCAAAAATGCGCTGGTTCCGTGGTCACCCATCTCGGAAAAATATCTGACAACAGGCATGACGGTGGCGGAGCTGTCCGCGGCCGCCGTGCAATACAGTGATAACGCCGCCGCCAATTTGTTGCTGAAGGAGTTGGGCGGCCCGGCCGGGCTGACGGCCTTCATGCGCTCTATCGGCGATACCACGTTCCGTCTGGACCGCTGGGAGCTGGAGCTGAACTCCGCCATCCCAGGCGATGCGCGCGATACCTCATCGCCGCGCGCCGTGACGGAAAGCTTACAAAAACTGACACTGGGCTCTGCACTGGCTGCGCCGCAGCGGCAGCAGTTTGTTGATTGGCTAAAGGGAAACACGACCGGCAACCACCGCATCCGCGCGGCGGTGCCGGCAGACTGGGCAGTCGGAGACAAAACCGGAACCTGCGGAGTGTATGGCACGGCAAATGACTATGCCGTCGTCTGGCCCACTGGGCGCGCACCTATTGTGTTGGCCGTCTACACCCGGGCGCCTAACAAGGATGACAAGCACAGCGAGGCCGTCATCGCCGCTGCGGCTAGACTCGCGCTCGAGGGATTGGGCGTCAACGGGCAGTAAGGCTCTGAAAATCATCTATTGGCCCACCACCGCCGCCCTTGCGGGCGGCATGGATTACCAACCACTGTCACATTTAGGCTAGGAGTCTGCGCGGCAGAGCCGTGTGACCGGTTTTCTGTAGAGCACTGACGATGGCGGCGGCGCTCTCTGCAATTGGCAAGGCGTCGGCGCCAAGGATACCAATCTTGCGGCGCGCGGCGTGTTATGACGACTGGGGTGCATTTGAGCCGCCCCATTTAACCTTCGCCCTCACAGATACGCCATTCGCCTCAGATTTAGCGCCATGCAGACGAGCTTCCACTCGGCTTGCACCTTGTCCAGGCCCCTCATGCTGAACTGACGCAATCCCATCACCGCCTTGATCCAACCATTCGGAGCCTCCACGATCGACTTGCGCCGGCGGTAAGCTGCATCGCCTTGCTCCGTTTTCAATTTCGCCGCAATCGCCGCCGTATGCGGATGGGTCTTGGCATTGACCTTGGCATCTTCACGTCCCTCGCGGCCGAGGGCAACGATGACATCGCCGTGGTGATCGGCGACCTTTGCCAGAACAGCCTCACTACGGAATCCCGCATCCGCCAGCGTCTGGGCCGGCATTTCTCCGGTGTTGGCCTGAACTGCTGCCAGCATGCCCAGCAGCGCCTGACTGTCCGCGGCGCAGTTGGTCAACTCCGCCGCCACGATGATCTGGTGCTCGGCATCGACCGCTGTGTACCCGTTGTAGCTCTGCTCGGAGCCACCACCGGCGTGTTTCATGATCCGGCTGTCCGGATCGGTGAAGCTTTCCTGATCACGGTCATCCGGCACACCAAACTCGCGTTTGTACGAGCCACCGCCCTTGTCCGAGCCATCCGGATGGCGAGGCCGGCGGCCATCGTCTTCGCTGCGCCCCCGGGCCTGGTCCGCTTCACGCTGGCGCGCTTCCAGGCGCGCCTTTGCCGCCTGGATCGCCTCCAGGCGCTTCTCGCGGCGAGAAATCTCGGCAGGAATGTCCAGCTCCGGCTCGTTACGCTCCTGGTCGTCGGTAGCCTTGGCGCGATCAAGCAGCGCCTTGATCTCGCAATGCAATTCGTCCTCGGCCGGCTTCATGCGCTTATAGCTCATCGCCTTGTGGTCGCCATGTTTGGCGGCTTCGTATTCAGGTTCTTTAGAGAGATCCTTTAGATCGCCGTTCCTCACTACTGCCGGGAAGTCTCCCCAGGGAGCACGTTCGGCCTTATGTTCGGTCATGGTTTCAATCCCGGTCAGCGTCCCATATAGCCCCGAAACCTGCCAGGTGGGCCAAGATAGACCAGGCACCATAAGCAATAGGGCTAGGGTTGGTTTTGCTCACCCAACGCCTGAAGGTTCGGGTTCCCTTTCCGCTGCCTCTCTCACCAGGCAAACCAACGAGATCAGCGACATCAACGCCACTGAGAGGCTTACTAAGCCCTTTTCGTTGCCTAATCAGCTCCAACACCTCTTTGATTTCATCGGCGGTTGGAGCCTGCCAATCTTCAGCGAACGGCCTAAGCGTTTCAGGTCTAATCATGCGATAAATCCTCAAATAGCCCCGGTCAATGCCGGGGCTTTTTTATCAATGGGTAACGGTCGCGGCGGCCTCCCGATACGCCTTCAGTTCAATCAAGAGCAAGCCAAGCTCCCGCATCTTCATGCGCGGCATATGAACGGGGCGGCGGGCCGTCAGAGCGTCGCCAATGTGTTTTGCAAGTGATACAATATCCGTATTCATCGCGTTTATCCTCAAATTGACCGGTGAAAGCCCCTGTGATTGGTTGCAGCCATACCAGGGGCACCATTTCTTTTTCTACCTATGCACCTCCTTTAAGAGCCCCGGCCATCACCGGGGCTTTCTGTTGCTAGTCTATTGCGGCCAAGATGGCCTCTTTTTCGTCATGCTCACAAGCCCAATCCCGCAAGCTGTGATACAGCCTTGAAAACCGCTCCTGGTCAGCGCCTTCTGTGTGAAATGACAGATGGCTATAGAGGTAGAGGCAAGCGGTAATCCCGGCAGCATCGGCGCTCATTTGGCCACTAAAGTAGTTCATGGCCTCGATGTTCAGCATTTCATCACGACGCCCAGGAGCCATATAAAAGCCGCCGTTCGACAGCTCCCACATAAGCCAATAAGCCCCGCGATACTCGCGGCAGAGCCCTTTCATTTGCTGGTAAAGCATCGACTCGAAAACCACATAGAAACGGCCTACATAGCGGGGCATTGCAGCCATACGGCGAGGGGTGGCGACCAGGGAGCAGATCAGGGGATTAAGTTCTGTTTGCATCATCGGAGTTCTCCGGTATTGACCGTGGCGGGTGCCCGGCCTTCTGAGATATATAATAGGCCATTTTGGCCTATTGTGTCAAGCGGGTACAATAAAAAATAGGCCAAATCGGCCTACTTTTTTTCTCTCCAACTGAGCCACATTTTATTCAGCTCCAGGCTGCGGGCTGGCCAATCTGGCAGATTCACCGCATGGGCGCGGTAGTTGATCCGAGTATTCAGAGTGCAACGGGGAAAGGGGTTGGCCACCTTGCAGTAACGATAAAACAGACCGACGAGGCGAGCACCGTAACGATCACGCTCCCAGGTCAAAACGTTGTGCATATGCTCGCGGCGTTCGCGTATCCATTCTCGATAGAGTTGGTGAAAGGTGCGGTTAGCTGTGTGGATCATCGGAGTTCTCCGGTATTGACCGTGGCGGGTGCCCGGTCTTCTTAATTAAGATTATAGGCCAAAATGGCCTACTATGGCAAGAAAAAGCGCGCTCTACGTTAAAAAAATCACGTAGTCGCGGGGGATTGCCGCCAAGATTTCGCATAGCGTCGCCTGATTTCGTACGTACGAAATGGGCCACCTGGTCGAGCTGCTGCCGATGCCTGGTGAGTTGGCCACCTGGTTGATTTCCTTCTGGCGTCCAGATCTGAACTTGGCCACCTGGTCGAGCTGCTGCCGGTGCCTGGTAAGTTGGCCACCTGGTTGATTTCCTTCTGGCGTCCAGATCTGAACTTGGCCACCCGGTCGAGCTGCTGCCGGTGCCTGGTAAGTTGGCCACCTGGTCGAACTGCTGCCGGATCTAAAGGTGGAATATTAAGCAGGTAGTGATAGACTGAGATCCAGCATGGCTATACGCCTGCTAACCCCTCAAAAGAAAGCAGCCTCTAGGGCTGCCATCCGTTACGAAATCTCACTCACTTTGAAATAGCCATCTAAACGGCTTTACACCTGGCCGCCTGAAGGGCAACCGCTGAGGCTTCGCCATTAGTAATAGGGGAGGGACTTGTCTCACTGTTTTGTTGAGGTGAAGGCTTGCCCAGGCGATACCATTTAGCCCGGCTCATGCCCATAGCTTCCCAGGGCTTTTGCCTGCTCAATGAGTTGGCTTCATAGGCTTCACGCTCAAGCTGGCCAGCGGCGCGGCGACGTTCTTCATCACGCAGTCTATCGCGCTCTCTGCGGCGCTTCTGAGCCTCGTCAGTGCTGATAATCGTCTTCAGTTGCTCTTGTTCTTGCTGTGAGATCTGGAATAGGTTGATCAGCGTGTCGTTTTTGGGCGTGTATAGCGGTGCAAACGACTTTCCGCCGAACTCGACACGTTCCCCAGCCTCATAGGATTTCGCCTTGCTGTAGAGCGTCATAAGCTCTTTGGAGCGGTAAGACCAACGAGTATCCAGCTCGGAGGAAAGAGCGGCGGCCTCATGGTACATCTGGGCGCTGTTTGTTGCCCCGGAGAGAAGGAGAAAGTTAAGACGCCAGAAAAGATGCCTCATTCGCTCGCCTTCGTTGATTCCACCTCTGAGCTGGCCCAACTTGCGTAGGTCTTCCAGGGGGAACCGCAGAATTCGGAAAAAATCGTACGCTAAGCTAAGGAAGGTCTGAAAAAGCCCCCGCTCGAGAAATGCATCCCAGCAACCATGCGGGTTACAGAGCGGTGATTTCGCGAAACATGGGCTTTTTCAGAGCTTCCTTAGCGTTACGATAAAGCTAGCATGGAAACGATAGGTGCAAGCAAGTTAAGGGTTGCATCGCGCATGTCAATCTAGGCTATACCTCAACTGGGCGTCAGTCGGCTCACTGGCATCGCGTCAGACTAGGGCCGCTTTCTGCATTATCTGACGCCTAAACGTCAAACTCTATGGCCTCAACCTGACAGGCCGCATGCTTAGCGTACGATTTTGTCCGTTTTCTCTACCGTCCCCATCCAGGGGCTGATCGGTCGCCAGCGCGACCAGAACCGGCTTGAGGTTATCATTCGTGCAGCGGACTCCTGATACTGTTCGTTCAATAGACGACTGCACAACAGCCTTCAAACCGCGTTGTCTGGTGCAGTCGTCTTCTGAAAATGACAAAAACCGCCCCTTGCGGCAACTGTCCAACAAACCACCGTTTGCTGAACACTTGCCGGGTTACGATGAAACACCAACAAATGCCGCTCACTGCCTGCCCTGCCACGCCTTCACGGCCTCGGCCTGCGCCTGTGCCGCATATCCTTCATCGAGACTGCCGAAGGTGTCCGCCGCTACCTCGTCCATTAGGGTCTGCAAGGCCGTGTCGGCACTATCCGCTTGCGCAACAAGTTGGGCCTGTCGGCGGGCTTCCATCGCTGCCTCGGCGGCTTGCAAGTCCTCTCGGTCTTGCAGTTCCTCCACGATGTTTTCGCGCCAAGTCGCATCACTGCCCGCCTCGTTGCATAGCTCGCTGAGACGCTGCGCGGCATCCTCTGAACGAGCAAAAAGCCGCGCACATCGCAGGATGCGGGCGGCTTCTTCCGGGTTGCCTCTGGCTTGGTCGAACAAGAGCATTTCGCCCACGGCGGCGAGGGCTTCAAGCTCAAGCTGCTTGTCGTCGCCGCTCATTTCGCGTGCGCCTTGTGCGCCTCAACGTAGGAGCGCAAAACAGCATTCATGCGCGACTGATAACGCTTGCCGGTGTGCTTGAAGAACTCCAACACTTCGGCATCAATGCGCAGCGTGATTTGCTTCTTGGTGTGGGGCAATTGCTCCGCTGCCTTCATCCAGACAGCATCAGGCAGATAGGGTGCATCGCTATAGTCGATCTGCTCATCCGGCATCGAGGCCACGGCATCCAGTCGCGCCTTCTGCTCGGCGCTCAACTGTGGCGGCTTCTTGAGGTCAAGAGTTCGCTTCACGATATTGCTTTCTTTCGTCGGCATTTGCTTTCCTCGCAGAGATAAGGCGGATGGTTTCCTCGTGTCGGACGGTGTAGACCACATACAGGACAGCCGAGTAGGCAAGCCCAATCGTTGCCCAACGATCTTCCCCGTAGTCCTCGCGTCCGTCGTAGGCTTCAACCCGCCCGGAGTCGTAAAAAACAAGCTCGGCATCCTCGAAGGAAACGCCGTGCTTTTTCAGGTTTCGTGCCGCTTTATCGGCGTCCCATTCAAGTTCCATTGTGTTCTTATTGTAGCGTCTTTTTGTAGTTACATCAAGTCTTATCGACTCATGCCGGGTGAGTTGTCGCGCTCGATCTTCTGCGCCTTGGCCTGCTCCTGCTGGCGTACAGGCTCGCGCCCTTCCAGCTTCTCCCACTGCTGGCGGTACTTCCCAAGCTCGGCGGCTTGCCGGTCGCCTGCGGCGCTGTAGGCATAGCGGGCGGTGCGCTGCGCGTAGTCGTTCCAGTCGCGCCCCTCGTCCTTCTGCCGGGTGGCCGGGGCGCACTGGCGGATAGCGCCCTCGATGGCGGCTTGATCGTGGCCGGTAACGCGCATCCGCACGGCAATCATGGAATCCACGCGGGACAAGTCCACCTCGCCGCCACGCTGCCGCTTGATCACGTCGCGGTAATGCCGCTGGTAAGCGTCGATCGCGCTGCCGCTGGCCGCTGCAAGCTCCAAGGCGGGCTTGGCTTTGCTGCGTTCTGGCTGCTGCGCCTTCAAGGCGGCCTGACGCTGATACTCGGCGTCGATCTGGCTGGACAGGGCCAGCGCCTTGACGCACTCGCGGCGCTCGGCCTTGAGCAAGCGCACTTCGGGATAGCTGCCGTCCTCGCGCTGGTGCTTGGGCTTGCGATTCTCGTAGCCGGGTGCGCGGTGCGGGTGGATGGCTCCCGATAGCTTCGGGTCGCCGTATTCACGGTTCAGGGCATCGCTCAGCCGGTTGCCCACGTCCTTGTCGTGGGCCGTCCCCAGCTTCGGCACGGTGATGATGGCCTGATAGTTGCCGGGGCTTGATTCCAGCACAACGGCGGGCCGGTAGCCGTCACGGATAAGCCGCTCCAGCTTCTCCCGGTTCATGTCGTCGATGAGGATGTGATGCTTCTTGTCCGATAGTGGCGTGTAGTAGAGGTTTTCGCCCCGGCGCTGTAGGCGCAGCATCTCCGGCGTGCGCTGCTCGATCTCCTGCGGCGTGAAGCCCCGCGTGATGCCGTCCTTCTTGTCGAGGATGAAGGTTTGCTTCCTTCCGTCTGCCTGCATCTTGATGGACGTTACCCGGTAGCGCTCCGCGCCTACCGCTTCCGCGTACAGCTCAAACTGCTTTAGCTGCTCCGATTTCATCGCCTGCGCCCTCTCCTGCTGTATCCGCTGCCGCTCCTGCTGGATGCGCTCCTGAAGCTCAGGATTCGTGATCTTGAAACCGTGCTCTGCTGCTAACTTCGCGCACATGGCCTTGTATTCGTCGTTCCCGGTTACGGTGAAGCTGCCCCACTTCTGCGCCGATAGCTGCAAGGCGGCAAGCGTGCTGTCCCGGTTGCGCCAGTCGTGAATATCGATGCTTTTTCCCTTGTCCACGAAAGACACACCCCCGCCCGCCCCCGCTTCTTCCTTCCGGCTGTAATGCACCTGCTGGCCCACGATTTCAGGCTGATAGGCGCGGATGTCTCGCGGCGTCGGCGGCTCGCCGCTCGCGCCCTCGATGCGCTGCGGCTCGCTGGCGCGGTGCCGCCACTGCTCGGCAAGCTCCGGGCTTTTCTGCATCCGCTGCCACTGCTCCAGGTCGGGATAGGGCCGGAACTGCTGCCGGTGCTGCTCGCGCTGCTTCTGGTGCTTCTCTTTCAAGGCTGCTTTCTCTGCGGCCTGCTCGGCGGCAATCACGCTGCGCATGGCGTTGAGCACTTCGCCCTTACCCTTCCAGTTGCCGCGCATGAGTTCATCGCGGCGGGCTTTCTGCTGCTCGGCAATCTGCTTGCGCTCCTGCTCCTGCCGCTTGTCCAGTGCCAGCTTGGCCGCGTTCTTTTCCGCGTAGTGCGCCTTGCGCCCGGTGATGTAATCCTTCCATCCCGGCACGTCTGGCTTGATCGGCTCTGGCTCGCGCTGTGCTACCTGCTGACGCTGCGGCGGCGGCTGGTAAGCTCCGAGTCGCTTTTGTAACTTGGATAGGCTCGCGTCCCGGTCTGCGCTGCTGGCCTTCACGCCAACATCACCGACAAAGAGCGTCGCCCCGCTGCCTGTTTTCTCGTAGCGCATCCCCTTGGCTGCTAACTCGCGGTGCAACTGCTCCCACGTCTGCGCCTTTTTGATGATCGGTGCGCCGTCCTCAATGGCGATGCGTTCGGCGGATTTCTCCCCGGTGCGGTTTTCCATGTCGCGCTTCGGCTGGGCTGGCTGGCGCGGCTTGTCCTTGTCGATGTGCTCCCGGCCTAACTCACCATTCTCCAACACCTGATAACGCCCGTTCTGCTCACGCTGCCAGCCTTGTGCGTTCTCGATTCGTGCTATCGCCTTGTGCGCTGCCTCAATGTCGAAGCCGTTATTGATCTTCACCACCTTGAGCGTTTCAGGATGCACGCGGTTGATGGCAAGGTGCAGGTGCAAGTTGTCCGTGTCGGCGTGCAAACCATAGATGGCTTGATGGTCTTTAACACCTAGCTCATCCATGAAAATGCTTACCGCTTCTTCGACCTGCTCCGGGCTGGGCTGCTCGCCTTCTCGCCAACTCAGGACATAGTGATTGATCGTGTCCTTGCTTCGCACTGCCTCTTGTGACAAGGCAATCATTTCTGCCGTCTGGCTCTGTGGTTCATCGGTGATGAATCCACGCGCCCCGGCATGGATGCACTTCTCCTGCGAGTTCTCACGCTCCGGCTCGCGGATGTAGTCGGTTAGGCGAGAAACGCGAACCGCCTTGCTTGCTGCCTTCTGCGGGTTCTTAACCTTCTTGACGATCACGGCTCAGTTTCCCGATGTAGGCTTTCAGGGCCACAAGTGCCCCGGCTGTGTCCTTGTTGTAAATGCCTCCGCTTTCGTTGTGGATGTGCTTGAGCAATCCACCGATGCGCCGCAGCTCCTTGAGCATCACAGCGTCAGCGTTGGCAATGATCGGCCTGCCGAAGTAGCGGCGGCGGACAAGCTCGGACATGCTCAACCCGGCAAGGTCGGCATCCTCTTTCAAGCGGGCCTTCTCCGCTGCGGTCAGCCGTACATTGATAACGGCGTCCAGCGGTTCCGGCCCCTGCGTTTCAAATGGCATCGTGTCTCCTTCTCGCCGGGGCGGGGGGCGGGGTGTGTCTTGGACAGTAAGAAGCGAGAGCGCCGCACTGTCCGGGGTCAAGGGGATACCCCTTGCAGGATAAGCCAGACCGTGAGAAGCGAAGCGCCGAATGGGCAGGCGTCCGTTGGAACCACGTGGCGAAGCCATGTGTGTTACAACGGTCATCCTGTATTGCTCATCCGCTCTACTATCGTATCAGCAGTTTAGGTGCACGGGACGCACTTTGCAACAAGCACAAATGGCGCTATGCTGTCAACTCCGCAACAAGTAAGCAAAGGAGTTAGCACGATGAAGCATACGACAGAACAGCTAGAGGCTATCGCTGCAAAGCTGCGAGAGATGCCGCCAGTCGAGAAAAAGAAGCAAGAGCACAGCAAGCAAGATGCCGTGCGCATACTCTCGAAGGAAATCGCCTTGTTGCAAAAGCGTGGATACACGCTTGACCAGATTTCCGAGACGCTGCGCGGTGAAGGTCTGAGCATCGCAACTCCAACACTCAAGAGCTACTTGCAGAGAGCAAAGCCAGCGAAAAAAGCTCCGGTGCACGCACCGGGAGACACACCCCGCCCCCGCCCCGCCGTCAAGAAGCCTGCGGATACATCAAAGGCGACATTCACCCCGAAACCTGACAGCGACGACATTTAAGGAGTAAGCAACATGGCGAAAAGCATTTACCTGATCGGTGGCAGCAAGGGCGGCGTTGGCAAGTCGCTTGTCACGATGGCAACGGTTGATTACCTGCAAGAGCGCGGCGAAAGCGTCTTGCTGATTGAGTCTGACACCTCTAACCCGGACGTATGGAAAGCCTATAAAGAAAGCACGGAAACGGAGCTTATCAATCTGGATGAGGCGGACGGATGGATTCAGCTAGTGAACTTGTGCGATAGCAAGCCGGATAGCGTCGTGGTAATCAACACGGCAGCACGGAATAACAAGGGCGTGAGCGCCTACGGTGAAACACTGAATAGCACGCTTGAAGAACTCAAGCGGAAGCTGGTCACGCTGTGGGTGATTAACCGCCAACGGGATAGCCTCGAACTGCTCAAGGAATACATGGACGCAATTCCGAATGCGGATGTTCATGTGGTACGCAATGGACACTTCGGGGAAGAAAATAAGTTCGAGCTTTACAACGGCTCCAAGCTGCGCACGGCGGTAGAGGAACGCGGCGGGAAATCGGTGACATTCCCGGACATGGCCGACCGTGTGAGCGATGACATTTACAGCAAGCGCATGAGCATTGCGGTAGCACTCAAGGAATTGCCCATTGGCAACCGTGCGGAGCTTACGCGGTGGCGCAACGAGGCCAAAAAGGTATTGGAGGCCGTAGTCCATGAGTGACCTAGACGACAGCTTTGCAAAGCTGCTCGGCAGGCAACCTAGTGACGCGGAGCGGCAAAGTCTTTACCGGGTTCGGGATGCACTCGGCCTGAAAAACAATGATGCGCTGTGGCTGGTGCTCATGGCCTTGCAACACTACCAAGGCCAGTATGAGAAGTTCCCGCAAGCGATAGCACAAGCAGCCAAAGATACCTTGGTCAATTTCAAGGTAACGGCGGATGCAACCGTGAAAGCATCAGCGGAAGCAGCCAAGGCGGATTTGGCGCAAGCGGTAGCAGCAGCAGCGCAAGAGGTCGCGCACAACACATCAGCAAAGCAGATGTGGCAGTGGGCGGCGGGCTGCATCGCCGTGGCCTTCCTGTGCGTCGGCCTGTTCGGCTGGTACATGCACAGCAGCGGCAAGGATTCGGGCTATCAGGCCGGATACGGCGCCGGATACGGCGCGGGATACACCGAAGCCAAGGACGAGAAAGCGGCGGCGGCATGGGCCAACACGCCAGAGGGGCGCTTGGCCTACCGCTTCGCTCAAACGGGAAGCCTCGCCAGCTTGGCGAAGTGCGATAGGCCGGGGTGGTACGTCGAAAAAGGCGTGTGCTACGTCAAGCCCGCATCGGATGGCACCTACGGATGGAGGTTGCCATGAGAATCAAGATCAAAGGAGAAATCACGGCAGAACGCCTAGCGGAAGCACTGCACGCAGCAGCAGAAAAATACGAAGCTGTGAGGCCGGGGCACAAGGTCTATGGGGCCAATCTTTACCTCACGGCATTCGATGCGGATGGTCTGCCTTTCGATCTGGTAGACCATCGCGGCGAACCGCTTTCGATCACCATCGAGGCCAAGTCTGGCGAACTGGTAAAACCAGCACTCACAGCAGAGGGTGAAGCACGCCGACAGAAAGCCAAAGAGGAAGCACGAAGGCAAGCTGAAGAAGCGGAAGCTGAAGCACAGCGCAGACACAGGCAAACCTTAGACGAATACGAACAGGAGCGGCAAAAACGACGGAAAAAGGAAGCCGAAGCAAGAAAGCAATTTGAGGACGCGAACGCAATCACTGCCGAACTCTTGAAAACCATGCCGGAACGCTTCATCGACGAACTGAACAAAACCGTGCAAGGCGTTTGGGACGACCTCAAGCCAACCGAAACGCAAGGCAAGAAGAAGGGCCAGCCGAAAGCACTACCAGTCTTTTCCGTCCATGCGGACGGCCTGTTGCTCTCCGTCGAGACATGGAAGAACCCACGCCGGGTGCTCAATCCGCTTTGCACACTTCAGCACGGAAAAATAGCCCCATTCTGGATGCACGAAGCGTGGTTAGAAGCCATGTGTGGGATGCGAATAAAGATTCATCCGTACAAATAAAGTCTCATTCTTTGAAATAGAGTTTCATCCTAAAACAGAGGGCAAAGCCTCCTGCGGGACGGTGGCCACTTTCGGCCCTGCCGGTCGCCGTCCGTTCGTGCGGCGCTGCAAGTATCGCAGCACACCCAGCGTCATGCGGGCGTCGGCAAGGGCGCGGTGTGCGCCGTCTTCTGCCACGCCGCAGTCGGTCGCAGCCTCGATCAGCTTCAACCATCGCCAGCGGTCGCGGCTCCGGTCGTACTCTCCATGCCACTCGGCATACATCAGCATCGCGCAAGCGGTCGTCAACACTGGCGCGGTGATTCCGTGTATCTGATAGGTCTGCCGCAGCAAGCGCGCATCAAAAGCGACGTTGTAGGCAACGACGGTTCGGCCAGCAACGGCGGCGGCGTACTGCTCGGCCACCTCGGGCCAGCTCGGCGCACTGGCCACCATGGCGTCGGTGATTTTGTGAATCGCTGTCGCCTCGACCGGGATTGGCCGGGTCGGGCGTACCAGCGTGTCGAGGATCGGTGCGCCGGTCACGTCGAGTATGGTTATCTCGCAAATCTCGGCGTCATCACCGAGGCCGGTGGTTTCGGTGTCGAGCACAATGCAGCCTGCGGCGATCAGGTCTTTTGCCTGCGCTGCGACGTGCTGGCGACGGACTTGGGCACGCCCAGGCATCCAGCGCCACGGCACGCACTCGGCTGGGTTGTACACATCATAAGCCCCCTGACCTTGCCAGACACTGCCAGCGGGCTTGGTGTTTAGTCCCGGCATGAGGCGGAGGCGTTCCTTGAGGTGCTTACGGCATAGAAGCCCCTTGGCCTCTGCTTCGGTCGGGGTGAGGTGTTTTCGGGTTTTGGGCATACGCCCCCCTTGTTGGTGTCTCAGTCCCGGCGGTAGTGGGCGACGATTCAGACGCTCGAAAGTATGAGACTTTATTTTCACGATTCAGGCCGCGCCCAATGCCACGCGATCCTTTCAGAATGACACTTTACCCGCCTGCCAAGCCTGAGTCTTTCAAAACAGTCCTGAAAATTGGCGTAGCTTAGGATGGGACTTTATTTGCATCCCACAGCTTCGCTGTCTGCGGCCTCTCTCGCCCACCATGCAGGCCGGGCGGCTGCGGATGACAGCGCCCCCACGGCCCACAATGCAAGCTCCTGATCGCCCAGGTTCGCAGCCTGCACGATCACCGCCCCAAGCTGCCGCAACTCATCGGACAGCGCCTGAAATTCTGCGGCGCTTGGCATCACTCGCCCCCCTTCCCTTTCGGTGCCTTCGTGGCCTTCTCGGCGGCCTCGGCTTTGTCCTGCTGCCGTTGCAGCGCCTCAAGCTGCCCGGTAAGTCGTGCGGCCTGCTCGCGGGCCTCTGCTGCCACCTTGCGAGCCTCGTCACGCTCGGCCTGCGTCTGCCGGGTTTCCTGCGCTGCTGCGGCGCGGGCGGTGTCGTGGGCCTGTGCAGCCTTGGCGGCCTGCTGCTCGATCTGCTCGGCGCGGGCCTCTGCGCGGCTCACACGGTCGGCGCACGCCTCCAGCTTGGCGGCCAGCACGGCGGCCTGTTGTTCGGTGGCGGTGCGGCCCTGCTGTGCCTCGGCCAGTGCGGCGCGTAGGCGCTCAAGCTCGGCGGCCTGCTCGCTCACGCGCTCGGCCTGCGCCTCGATCTTGTGCCGGGCGGTTGCCACCTCCAGCCGGGCAGACTCTGCCGCCTGCTGCTCGCGCTCGATGCGCTGCTGCGCCTCGGCCAAGTCGGCGGCCTGCTGGGCGGCTTTGCCTGCCAGCGTGTCGCGCTCAGTGGTCAGCACGGCCACCTGCTCGGCCAGCTCGTCGCGTTCGCCTTCCAGCACCTCGCCAGCGGCGGCCAGTTCGGCGGCCTCCGCCTGCGCCTGCACCAGACGGCCCTCGATCTCGCCGCGTGCCCGCGATGCGGCCCGCTCGATCTCGGCGGCAATGGCAGCGGTCAGCGCCTGCGGCAGTTCCGGCGCAGCGGCTGCGGCCACCGGGCGGGCCTCGCGCCACGCGGTCAAGTGCTTGTGAATAGTGTTCGGGCTGCCGGTGTCGCCCAGCTTCTCCCGCACCGCCCGGATGGTCGGCTGCTGACCCTCGCCTGCCAGCGCATCAGCGACGGCGGCGACCTGCTCAAAAGTGATGCCCTGACGTGCCATGATCGTTGCTCCTTTCGTACCATATCAGCGTAAATCGTACCAATACAGATATGATACGCAATACAGATACGATATGCGAGCGGTTTTCGTAACGTACCGCTGCCCGGTCGGCTGCTCGTTTTTGGTGAAACACCGTGCTGACGCCTCGCCTTCGGCTCGTTGTCGGCCAGAAACGGGCCTACAGCGCGTTTTGAGAGGGTAAGAAAGGGGGCAGGACGAAGGGCGAAGACCGCTACCCTGCCCCCAGAGCCTCACGGCGGCGAGTGGCCTCCGGCGGCCCTGCCGGGGGCATCTTGCAAACACGATCAAGGCGACAGCCGTTTGACCGCATCCACAAATGACAATCTGAACAGGTGCATGGTCAGGTCGATGGCACCGCCGCCCTGCTCTTTCCGCGTGTCGTACCACTTCGGCCCGGTCGCCAGTAGCTCAACACCGCCGCCACCAATGGACACATTCAGCCGCACCGTAGCTTTGTCCTTGGGGTTTGGGGAGCAATGGAACCAAAAACCAACGTAAGCTCTGAATCCCACCGTAAAGGGGCTTTCCGATCTCCAGCTCACCCGCCAGGCATTACTCTCTGATCAGTGCCTCGATGATCGGGCAGATCGTTCCGCCGTCTCCCGCATCACATTGCTGCACCAGTTCGCCTAACAGTTGCTGCATGACGACCAAGTCGGCCATCTTCTGCTCGATCAACGCGAGCTTGCGTGCAGCCCGTGCTCGCGTTTCGGCACAGGCGCACGACTCATCCAGCGTCAGCAGTCCACCGACTTCCGAGAGCGTGAAACCCAGCGCCTGAGCCCGCTTGATGAAACGCAGTCGCTTCACCATGTCCACCGGATAGCGCCGATGGCCACCCAAGGGTTTGGCTGGTTCATCCAGCAGCCCGCGTCGCTGGTAGTAGCGGATCGTCTCGACGTTCACCCCGGCGGCGTCTGCCAGCTTGCCAATGGTCAGCTCTGTGGCCATCACTTTCTCCTTGATTCCGTACTTTGGTACGGAGTTTAGAATAGCACCTAGGCAATCAGGCTCAGGAGATGGGAATGGGGATGCAACTCACCGGGAAAGGCTCGCTGGTCGCGAGTTCGCTGACCGCCATCGGTGCGTCGGTGTGCTGTGTCGGGCCACTGGTGCTGTTGGCACTCGGTGTCGGCGGTACGTGGGTGGGCGCTCTGACCATGATGGGGTCGCTTCAGAATTCGGAAATTAAAGCACGTTAAGAGATCCGATACCCAGCAACTGCGCGGCTTTGCGCAAGCTGCCAACCCCTAGAAACAGCATTTTCGTGGTTCTCGAAACTCGGCTGTTTCAGCCGTGCAATATGAGAGTGGTTTTCGAGAAAGCAACATGCCATACCAGCACTAGCGCGGATCTTGTCGTTTTCAGAAGGCGACTGCACGAAATATCAGGAGTCGGCTGCACTGCCAGAACTGGCCGCCTGCAAGGCAGCGTAGAGAGCGGTTTTTCCTACCTTGAGGCGTGCGGCGGCCTCGCGGACATT
>NZ_PQLN01000084.1:0-18588 GCF_002919855.1 Aeromonas sp. ASNIH8
ATGGGCACCGTGGGCCCGCAGTAGTCGATAAAGAGCTTTTCCCCCGCCTTATGGATCTGGCGCATGGAGCGCTTTTGCAACTGACACCAGGACTTGTAACGGTCGCAGAACTGGGAGTAGCTGTAACAGCTATTGGGATAGCGCTGGGTGTACTCCTCCCAGAGCAGCTGTTTGGAGACCCCCTTGCGCTTGAGCTCCTGATGGACAGAGGGCCAATCCGGCACGACATGGCAGGCCGATATGGTGGTATCGGCCTGCGGATAAAACAGGGCAGCCAGTCGGCCATCATCAAACTCGGTGGGCAGGGGCCAGCTAAGGCCGAGCGCCTGGGCACTTTTGAGGAGTTTCTGGATGGAGCCGACACTGACCTTGGTACAGATACTGATTTGGCGAACAGAGAGGTCAGCTTCCAGCCGCAGTCGCAGCACTTCACGAATTTTACGCATTGCAATCCTCTTGGCAGACATAGGCTCTTCCCTGGCAAAAGGGAGAGCGTATCAAAGGTTGTTAAATCAATGCGTTAAGGATGATTCTGGTGAATGTGAACAGTGATTCCGGGATGTTGAACACTGTTTCCGGAAAGGAGGGGCAAAGTGTTCAGGTTGAGCCGGAATGAGCGTTCACATTGGTCCGGAAATGGTGTTCACGTTGAACCGGAATCGGTGTTCATGATCGGCCGGAATATGCAGCAGGCCAGAGCCAGTTATGCCAAGGCCGCCCAACAAGGACACATTCTCGCCCAGTACACCTACGGTGAAATGCTGCGTCTGGGACAAGGGGGAAAAGAGGATTACGCGCTTGCTCTCAAGCAGTATCGCCTAGCGGCCCAGCAGGGCGACCGCCAAGCCCAATACCGAATGGGGACATTGCGTGAGGAAGGCTTGGGGGCACCTCGTAACCGGGTGCATGCTTATGCTTGGCTGTCACTGGCGGCGACAGAAGGAATGCCTGAGGCTGTACGGGCCCGTTATGAACTCGAGGCCGCGATGACCAAGCCGGAAGTCAAACAAGCGCAGAAACTCTCTGAGCACTGGTTTGGCAAGATGTCATCAACGGCTAAGAAAAGCTAAAAAAAAGAACATAGAAGGAAGCGGCCTTGGTGGGCCGCTTCCTTCTTATTCAGTTGGTGAATTACCGGATACAAACTCAGCCCACGCATCCATCATTGGACGCCGCTGATCCAGCAAGTCCGTGCGGTGGTAGGCGGCTTCTACCTTGTTCTGCACTGTGTGAGCTAATGCTCGTTCAGCGAGATCCCGCGCATAGCCCTGCTCGCTGCACCAGTCTCGAAAGCTAGAACGAAAGCCATGAGCAGTGGCCATTCGGCCAGGTGTGCAACTCCCTGCTTTGGCTCTTCTCAGAAACATCGTCAACACTGTGTCTGAGAGCGGTACTTGGTCTCTGGGGGATGGGAATACCAACTCGTCATGTAATCCCCTTAACCCTTTCAGGATTTCGACGGCACGAAGAGATAACGGAACACGATGTTGTTGTTTGGCTTTCATACGCTCGGCAGGCAAAGTCCAGACCCTTGCCTCCAAATCGACTTCTGACCACTTCATGGCTCTGACTTCACCTGAACGGCAAGCAGCCAGGATCAAGAACTCCAGCATGGAGCGGGTTACATCGTACTGTTGCGTTGTTCTCAGATGTTTTTGCACAAATGCAGGGATATCACGCCAAGGCATTGCAGGCTGGTGTTCTACACGCACAGATTTGCTGGGTTGAGCCGGTAATAGGTGGCTTACCACATCCACTGGGTTTGCAGAGGTATAGCCATGGGCCCATGCCCAAGCCATGACTGCGTGTAGCCTCTGTTTAACACGGCTTGCCGTTTCCGGGATCGTCAGCCATATCGGTTGCAAAACGGAAGCGATATGAGCTGGGGTGATGGTATCAATGGAGATAGTGCCAATTGCAGGAAAGGCATACTGTTCCAATGTGGTGATCCATTGCTTGCCGTGTTTTGGGTTCTTCCAACCAGGTAACAAGCTTTCGTAGACGAGTCTGGCGGATGCTTCCAACGTCGGGATCTTCGGCTTGTTCTGCTCCTGCAGCCGGATCTCTAGTGGGTCCAGATTATTCGCCAGCTGTTCCCGCATTGCCTGGGCGTCTCGAGCAGCGTCAGCGATAGAGATCTCGGGGTAAGTCCCGAGGCCAGCGTTACGTCGTTTCTTCGTCAGTGGGCTGACATAGCGGAACACCCACTTTCCTCTGCCCTTGATGGTAGAGGGGTGTAGCGTCAACCCGGTGACGCCACCATGAGCAAGGGGCTTATCTTCAGGCTTGATGTTGCGGGCTTTGGTATCGGTGAGGATTGCCATCAGGTAACCTCCTTGAGAATTGAATATGCCACTCAGTATGCCACCAAGCATGCGCAGTGGTAATATGTGATTGGGATGGATTGGACTGTGTTTGTTTCTAATATACTGATAGTAAATGGCTTGCTGGATTGGTGTGGAGTTGATTGGACTTAATTACGGCGGGCACCTCCTCCGCCATCTATATAGCCCAACTGATTTATTCAGTTGGGCTTTTTCGTATTCGCGTGCTACATGCAGGTGCCATTGAGTGACAACCTGAGCGGGGCTCTCCCACCCGTCAGTTCCTTCAATGGTGGCCAACAAGATGCGGACGAGCACGGCCAGGCTGCCCGTCAGTCCGGTGGATGTCTGGCTCGAACGCCGAGCCTGTCTCTTTCACGGTCTCGATGGCCTCTGTTGTCTGAACGCTGTCATTGTCTGGGCCGTTAGATTGCTGCCGCCAGTGACGATAATCCCGCCTCCCGTGCTCTCCTGCCAGCCCATGCCTTCTCACCTTGGCCGCCACCACAGCGCCCGTGATGACACTGGAAGTGAGGGCTGAGAGCCACTCCCTGCAGCCCCCTGCCGGCATTGCCGAGCGCCAGACATCAGGGGGCAACATCATGACGCTCTCCGCTACGTGGCTCGTCTGGCCCTCCAGGCCTGAATGCGCGCCTGGGTGCCGATGACGAAGACAAAAAAGACCGGCACGAAGAAGATGGCCAGCAGGGTGCCGCTGATCATGCCGCCGAACACGCCGGTGCCGATGGCATGCTGGGTCTCCGCGCTGGCACCGCTGGCAAGCATCAGCGGCACCACACCGAGGGTGAAGGCGAGTGATGTCATCAGGATGGGGCGCAGACGCAGGCGTGCGGCGGTCACCGCAGCGTCAAGCAGCGAGCGCCCTTCGCCATGCAACTGGCGGGCAAACTCCACGATGAGGATGGCGTTCTTGGCCGACAGGCCGATGATGGTGATCATGCCCACCTTGAAGAAGACGTCGTTGGGCATGCCGCGCAGCATCACCGCCGCCACGGCGCCGAGCAGGCCCAGGGGGACCACCAGCATCACGGAGAGCGGAATGGACCAGCTCTCGTAGAGCGCGGCCAGCACCAGGAAGACCACCAGCGCCGACAGCAGCATCAGCAGGGGGGCCTCGGCCGCCGACTGGCGCTCCTGCAGCGACTGTCCCGTCCAGGCCAGGGCGAAGCCTGGCGGCAATTGCGCCACCAGGCGATCCATTTCCGCCATCGCGGCGCCACTGGACACCCCGGGGGCGGCACTCCCGAAGAGACGCACGGCGGGGAAGCCCTCGAAGCGCATCATCTGTTGCGGCGACTGGCGCCAGGTCGGCGTCACCACCTCCCGCAGGGGCACCATGCCGCCGCTGGCATTGCGCACCCGCACGCCGAGTACGTCATCGAGCTGCATGCGCGCCGACGCGTCGGCCTGCAGGATGACCTGCTGCATGTGCCCGCCGTTGGGAAAGTCGTTGATGTAGAGCGATCCCATCGCCGCCGACAGGGTGCTGCTCACGCTGGTGAACGAGAGTCCCATGGCCTCGGCCTTCTGCCGGTTGATCTCGAGGTGAATGCTCTCGCCGGGGGGCAGGCTGTCGAGATAGACATCGCTCACCACTTCGCTTTGGGCCGCCAGTGCCAGCAGTTGCGCCTGGGCGGCCAGCAGCGCGGCCTCCCCCTGGTTGGCCCTGTCTTGCAGGAAGAGCGTGAAACCCGAAGAGGTGCCCAGTTCGTCGATGGCGGGCGGCAGCAGGCTCATCACGGTGCCTTCCTTGCTGTTGGCCATGGCGGCCTGTGCCAGCTCAGCCTCTTCGGCAGCCGTGGCACCATGGCGCTGATCCCACTCTTTGAGCATGGTGAAGGCCATGGCCGCATTGGGGCCGGCGCCGGAGAAGCTGAAGCCTTGCACCACCAGATTGGTGTCGAGCGCCTCGCGAGAGGCCACATGGGCCTCGAACTCCTTGATGACGGCCAGGGTGCGCTCGCTGGTGGCGCCGGTCGGCAGCTGGATGGAGGTCATGAAGTAGCCCTGATCCTCGTCCGGCAGGAAAGAGGAGGGCAACTGGGTGGCGGCGATGGCCAGCACGGCGCAGAGGGCGGCGAAGGTAGCCATCATGCGTCCGCTGCGCCCGACCAGCCGGGTGACCCGAACGTCGTAGCCTGCGGTGAGCCGCTCGACGCCCCGGTTGAAGGCGCCGAAGAAGCCGAGCTTCTCATGGTGACTCGGGCTGACCGGACGCAGCAGGGTGGCGCAGAGCGCTGGCGTCAGGGTCAGGGCGAGGAAGGCGGAAATCAGGATCGACACCGCCATCGACAGGGTGAACTGCTGGTAGATGACCCCCACGGAGCCGCTGCCGAACGCCATGGGGATGAACACCGCCGTGAGCACCAGGGTGATGCCGATCACCGCCCCGGTGATCTCCTTCATGGCCCGCGATGTCGCCTCCCTGGGCGATAGCCCCTGGGTGGCCATCAGGCGCTCGACGTTCTCCACCACCACGATGGCGTCGTCGACGATGATGCCGATGGCCAGCACCATGCCGAACATGGTCAGGGAGTTGATGGAAAAGCCGGCCAGTAGCATCACCGCGAAGGTGCCAAGCAGGGCGATGGGGGCGACGATGGCCGGGATCAGGGTGTAGCGCAGGTTCTGCAGGAAGAGAAACATCACCAGGAACACCAGCACCATGGCTTCCAGCAGGGTGTGGATCACCTTGTCGATGGAGACCTTGACGAAGGGGGCCGAGTCGAACGGGATCGAATAGGCCATGCCCGCCGGCAGGGTGGGGGCAAGCTGGGCAAGACGAGTGCGTACCGCATCGGCGGTGCGCACGGCGTTGGCGCCGGGGGAGAGCTGGATGGCGGCGCTGGTGGCAGCCACCCCGTTCTCGCGGTTGGAAAAGGCGTAGGATTGCGCCCCCAGCTCGACCCGGGCCACGTCACCCAGCACCAGCTTGGCGCCATCGGCACCTGCCCGCAGTACGATGGCGGCGAACGCCTCGGGAGTGGTCAGCTGCCCCTGTACCGTGAGGGGAACCGTCAGTCGCTGGCCAGGCAGGGCGGGTTCGTCGCCGAGGCGCCCCGGTGCAATCTGCACGTTCTGCTGCTCGATGGCCTGCGCCACCTCGCTGATGGTCAACCCGTAGGCGGCGAGCTTGCCCGGATCCACCCAGATGCGCATGGCCTGCTCGGCGCCGAACAGCTGCACTCGCCCCACGCCGTCGATGCGGCGCAGCTCCTGCACGATATTGCGGGCCATGTAGTCGTTCAGCGCGACCTCATCGAAGCGGCCATCCGGTGAAGTCATGCCGACCATCATCAGAAAGCCGGACGAGGCGGACTCCACCTGCAGGCCGGTTTGCCGCACCGCCTGTGGCAAGCGAGGCTCGACCGCCTTGATGCGGTTTTGCACGTCCATCTGGGCCAGCTCCGGATCGGTGCCCGGCTTGAAGGTGGCGGTGATCTGCGCGCTGCCGGAGGCATCTACCGACGACTCGAAGTAGAGCAGGTTCTTCACCCCCGACAGCTCGCGCTCGATCAGGCTCACCACCGCATCGTTCAGGGTCTGCGGCGTGGCGCCCGGATAGGTGGCATAGAGGGTCACCGACACCGGCGCCACCGAGGGATAGCGGGAGATGGGCAGCTTGGGGATGGCGATGACCCCCGCCAGCACGATGAAGAGGGCGAGCACCCAGGCAAACACCGGGCGATGAATGAAAAACTGCGGCATGAAATGTCTCCGATTCAACGGTTACCGGCGTCAGCCTGCTGGCTGACTGCGGGGGATTGCCAGGGATGGGCAATGACTTGCGTCCCCGGGGTCAGGCGGTCGATCCCCTCGATCACCACCCGCTGTCCGGCGTTGAGCCCGGACGTGATGCGGTACTGGCTATTCACCAGTTCAGCGGTGTTGACCGGAACCAGTTGTGCCTGCCCCTGGCCATCCACCACCCACACGCTGGTCTGGCCCGATGTGCGCACCACCGCCTGCTGAGGCACGCTCAGGGCGTTGGCATAGCGGGCACGGGGAATGCGCGCCTGTACGTAGAGGCCAGGCAAGAGCCGCCGCTCCGGGTTGTCCACCAGTACCCGCAGCAGTACGTCACCGGTACCGGCATCCACCTCGATGCCGGAGAAGAGGATGTGCCCCTGCATGCCGAGCGGCTTGCCGTCGCTGCCGAGGATGTCCACCGCCAGTTCCGGTGCCGTCGAGCCAGCCTGCTGGCGCAGGGTGTCGAGCACAGAGGCCGGTTGACGGACATCGACGTAGACCTGATCGATCTGCTGGATCCTGGCCATGGGGGTGGCGTCGGTGGGGGACACCAGAGCCCCTTCACTCACCAGCGCCTGATCGATGCGCCCGGCGATGGGGGCTTCCACGCTGGCAAATTGCAGGTTCAGCTGGTGCCGGGCCAGGGTCGCCCTGGCCTGAGCCACGTCGGCGGCCGCCTGATCACGCTGGGAGACCGCATCGTCATAGGTCTGGCGGCTGATGGCCTCGGTGCGCAGCAGCGGCACCAGACGGTCAATCTGGATACGGGCGCGGGCCAGCACGGCCTCCGCGCGCTGCAATGCTGCGGCGGCGCTGTCGACATCCGCCTTGAAGGGGGCCGGATTTATCTGGAACAGCACGGTGCCTGCGCCGATTTCGGCGCCCTGCTCGAACAGGCGGCGCTGCACGATGCCGCTAATCTGGGCCCGAATTTCGGCGCTTCGCACCGCGGCCACCCGGGCGGGCAGATCCTCGCTGATGACCAGGTCCTGACCTGCCAGCGTCATCACCGACACCTGAGGACGGGTCGGCGCATCTTGCGCTTGCGTCGTCCCATCGCAACCTGCCAACCCGAATACGGCAATGACGGCGAGCAGGGCGCCCGCATACCGCTGTTTGACAAACATCATATTCACCTCGTTAAACCGCCTCCCGGGCATGGTGCTGCCGCGAGAGCACATCGAACGGGCATTATGGCGAGGGGCTATTGCGAATGATTCGAGGCTTTGTGGAGAATCCATGGAGGCGGTGATAAAGTTTAGGCCCACCATTTTCGAGTCCGACCATGTCGTATCTTCCTGCTTCCGCCAGCCCGGCGGCCCAGTCACTGGTACTGATTGCAGAGGATGAAGCCGAGATTGCCGACATCCTCGCCGCTTACCTGCAACGCCACGGATTGCGCACCCTGCATGCCGCCGATGGCCGCGAAGCCCTGGCCATGCACCAGACATGCAAACCCGATCTCCTGTTGCTGGATGTGCAGATGCCGCAGCTCGATGGCTGGCAGGTGCTCAGCGAGATCCGGGCCCGTGGCGACACGCCGGTGATCATGTTGACCGCTCTGGATCAGGACCTCGACAAGCTGATGGGGCTGCGCATGGGGGCGGATGACTATGTGGTCAAACCCTTCAACCCGGCCGAAGTGGTGGCCCGGGTACAGGCGGTGCTCAGACGCAGCCAGGCTGCGAAGCAGACCACGGCCCGGGTGCTGCGGGTCGGCCCCTTCCAGATCGATCTGGAGAGCCACGAGGCCAGCATTTGCCGCGATGAGGGGCAACAGATGCTGGATCTGACCCTGACCGAGTTCAAGTTGCTCGCCTCTTTGATGCGGGCACCCAAGCGGGTGTTCAGCCGCGCCGAACTGCTGACCCACTGCCTGCCGGAGGGGGATACCCAGGAGCGCACGGTGGACAGCCACATCAGCAAGCTGCGCAAGAAGCTGGAGGCACAGGGCATCCAGGGGGTGCCCGCCAGTGTCTGGGGCGTCGGCTATCGCTTCGGGGGCGATGCGTGACATCGGCACCTGGCCTGCGCAGGCAAATCATCCGCTCCCTGGGACTGATGGCGCTCGGCATCATCTGCCTCGCGGTGATCGGCACCTATGTGTTCTACGCCATTGCCGTGACCTATGTGCCTGGCAGCATCTCCGAGAGCTGGATGCCCTCCAGGGTCGAGATGATCTGGATTGGCTCGACCATTCTCATTGCATTGGGGATGGCGCTGTACGTGGCGGTGCGCCTCTCTCGGCGCATCCTGACCCCGCTCAATTCGGTGGCGAACAGCCTGCGAGAGGTGGCAGAGGGCAAACTCGATGCGCGCGTGCCGCTGGATGAACAGGCGATCGGGGAGACGGCGCAACTGGTGCGGGACTTCAACACCATGGCCGAGCGACTGCAAAGCATGACCCGCGAGCGGGAGTTCTGGAATGCCGCCATCGCCCACGAATTGCGCACCCCGGTGACCATCTTGCGTGGCCGATTGCAGGGGCTGGCCGAAGGGGTATTTCCGCCAGAGCGTGCGCTCTTTGAAGGTTTGTTGCGCCAGGTGGAGGGATTGACCCACCTGATCGAAGACCTGCGGGTGCTCAGTCTCAACGACAGCGGCCACCTGGAGTTGCAACGAGAGGCGATCAGTCTGGCCGACGAGCTTGCCGTGGTGCTTGAGGCGTTTGCCACCCCTCTGGCCGCGAGCGGTTTCACCCTCAAGCGGGAGCTCGATGCCGAGCTCTGTGTCTGTTGCGATGCACTTCGCATCCGTCAGGCCCTGATGGCGCTGCTGGAAAATGCCCAGAAGCACGCGGTGCCGGGCATGCTGACCGTGCGCCTGCATCGTTCGGGCACCCAGTGCATCCTGAGCGTGGAAGACGAAGGGCCTGGCATCAGCGAGGAGGTCGCCGCCCATATCTTCGAGGCGTTTCGCCGGGGGGATCCGTCACGTTCGCGCAAGAGTGGCGGCAGCGGGCTCGGGCTGGCCGTGGTCAAGGCGATTGCCGAGGCCCACGGCGGCAGCGCGGTTTGCCAACCCGGCGGGCGGGGCGGCACCCTGTTCCTGCTTTCCTGGCCCCTCTTGCACCCTGACGGCAGGCCATGACCCCGTATTGCCGCATCGGCTCGGGATGGGCAAGCCGAGGCGCGTGTGTTGACTGTGATCCAACAGCCCAAAAAAGCCCATCTCATGGGGAGAGACGGGCTTTTTTTATGGCTTGCAGGCAGCGCCCTCATGGGGCGCACCGGGATCAATGCTCGGCCAGCAGGGGCTCTCCCTCCTGGCATTTGTCGTGGATGGCAAAGCGATCGACCAGGGTGGCACTGGCGTCGTTCAGGCCGATGACCGCCACCTCTTTCCCCTCACGGCGGAACTTGATGACCACCTTGTCGAGGGCCGTGATGGCGGTGATGTCCCAGAAGTGGGCGTGCGTCAGGTCGATGACCACCTTCTCCACTTCCTCCCTGAAATCGAAACCGGCCAGGAACTGCTCGGCGCTGGCAAAGAAGACCTGGCCCCGCACCAGATAGGTACGCACGGCGCCGCTGCGCTCGCTGTCGCTCTTGACCAGCATGACGCGGGCAACCTTGTGGGCGAAGAAGAGGGAGGCGAGCAGCACCCCCACGAAGACCCCGAGTGCCAGGTTGTGGGTCGCGACCACCACGGCGACGGTGGTCGCCATCACCAGGTTGGTGGAGAGGGGGTGGCTCTTCAGGTTGCGTACCGACTCCCAGGAAAACGTGCCGATGGAGACCATGATCATCACGGCCACCAGGGCTGCCATGGGGATCTGACGGATCCACTCATCCATGAAGACCACCATCAGGATGAGCAGGGTCCCCGCCACGAAGGTGGAGAGGCGGCCGCGGCCACCGGATTTGATGTTGATGACGGACTGGCCAATCATGGCGCACCCCGCCATGCCTCCCAGCAGACCGGCGCCGATGTTGGCGATCCCCTGACCCTTGCACTCGCGGTTGCGATCGCTTGGAGTGTCGGTCATCTCGTCGACGATGGCTGCCGTCATCATGGACTCGAGCAGTCCCACCACCGCCAGCCCCGCTGAGTAGGGGAAGATGATGGCCAGGGTCTCCAGATTGAGGGGCACGTCGGGCCAGAGGAAGACCGGCAGGGTATCGGGCAGCTCACCCATGTCGCCCACGGTACGGATGTCGATGCCCAGGGTGATGGCCACCGCCGTCAGGATGACGATGCACAGCAGGGGGGAGGGGAGCAGTTTGCCCACCACGGGAACGAGCGGGAACAGATAGATGATGCCAAGCCCGGCCGCGGTCATGGCGTAGACCTGCCAGGTGACGTTGGTGAGCTCGGGCAGCTGGGCCATGAAGATAAGGATGGCCAGGGCGTTGACGAAGCCGGTCACCACGGAGCGGGAGACGAATCGCATCAGGCTGCCGAGCCTGAGGTAGCCCGCCGCTATCTGGAAGAGGCCGGTGAGCAGGGTGGCTGCCAGCAGATACTGCAGGCCATGTTCCTTGACCAGGGTCACCATCAGGAGTGCCATGGCGCCGGTGGCGGCGGAAATCATGCCGGGACGACCGCCGACGAAGGCGATGACCACGGCGATGCAGAAGGAGGCATAGAGGCCGACCTTGGGGTCGACGCCCGCAATGATGGAGAAGGCGATGGCCTCCGGGATCAGCGCCAGGGCGACGACGATGCCCGACAGCAGATCGCCCCGTATGTTGGAGAACCACTCTTGTCTTGCACGTTCCAGCATGGGGATTTTCTCGCTCGTTGAGGATCCATGGCCACAGGCCCGCAAATCAGGGGAAATGGCGGGGATCACAGGGTTGGATTGGCTGTTGATGGCCGGGTAAACCGGCCGGTCGGCATAACCGGAGTCAGGCGGCAGAGGCCGCACAGGGCAGGGTCAGGGCGGCGTGACGGCCACCCCAGAGCACATAACAGGCATAAGGGGCGCATGTTAACAGCCGGTGCCAGGCCGGGGAAGCCCGGATTGTTTTATCTAGCACAAGAGCAGCCAACATAGACCAAACAAGGGGGCTCTGCCGTTTTCAGAGAAGTGATTGATGCGATTATGGCAACACCGAAGGGGGCAACACCATGGGACCGGCCACCGTACGGGCTGCCTCGTCACCTCGCAGTACCCGTACTATCTCGAGGGCGAACTCGATGGCGGTACCCGGGCCCAGGCTGGTGATCAGGCGATGGGCTTCATCGGTCACGACCCGCGCCGTGCTCAATTGTGTCGCGGGCAGACGGGCCTGAAAGCCCGGATGGCAGGTGGTGCTCGCATTCCCCAGCAAGCCGTGATGGTGCAGTACCACGGCGGGTGCGGCGCAGATGGCGGCGCGCCAGCGGCCGAGGCCTGCCTGCTCCCGTAGCAGGTCGATGGCGAGGGGGGTGTCGCGGATCACTTCGCTGCCAGGCAGACCGCCCGGCACGACCATGGCATCGAAGTCACGGGTGGTCAGCTCGTCGAGATGGCAATCCGCCACCAGTTGCACCCCGCGAGAGGCGCGGATCTGGCGCGCTCCTGTGGGGCAGCAGGAGGCCAGCACCACATCGATGCCACCCCGAACCAGGGTATCGACGATGGCAACCGTCTCTATCTCTTCCGACCCGGGGGCCACCAGTACCAGTACGCTCATCCTGCACTCCTTGCTTGCCAGCTGCTCTGCTCAGCGCTTCTCTTTGACGGCCTGATAGAGGCCCTGATTGACCGGCACCGCGATACCGTGAAGGGCGGCCTTGCCCAGCAGGAAGCCGGTGATGGCTTCGATCTCGGTCTCGCGGCCCTGTTCCATGTCCTGATACATGGAAGAGTAATTGTCGGCGGTGAGCTCCACCACCATCATGACGCGGCGCAGCAGCTCTTCGCTGCCGGTGGGCTGACCTTCGGCCCGCATGACGTCAGCCACTTCCACGCAGATTTGCTGCAGGGCATCGGCAAAACGCGGACCGGCCAATTCGCCGTTCTTGAGCTTGTAGAGCGCGGTGAGGGGATTGATGGCGCAGTTGACGGCGAGTTTCTGCCACTGACGTGTCAGGATCTGCTCATCCCAACCGGCCTGACCCAGGGCGCTGGCCAGCTCGTCGGCGAGGTGGGCATGGGCACGGGCCGCTTCGTTGATTGGGCCCAGCCAGGTCTCCCCCTTGCCGGTGTGGCGGAACACGAAGTGGCCGCTCTGCATGGCGCCATGGCTGGTGACGCCGGCGATCACCGGATTGTCGGGGAAGAGTGCGACCACCTGATCGGCGATCCCCATGCCGTTGTGCAGCAGCACGATGGGCACCCCTGCCGCCAGTTGCCCGACCAGGGGAGTGAGGGCCGATATCACCTGCCCCGCCTTGGTCATCACCAGCAGGCGTTTGATGCTGCCCGGCTTGTCGATGAAGGCGCGTTCGATGGCCAGGAGCTGGGTATGCCCCTCAAGTGAGGTAAAGTCGACGCCGGGGTGCAAGGTGGCACGATGGCGCTCGCGCAGCAGGAGGCGGGTTGCTTGGCCGCTTTGGGTCAACAGGGAGGCGAAGACGCCGCCCAGGGCGCCGCAGCCCAGCAAGGTCCACTCGGGAGAGACAGGGTGACGGCGTGTTTTCAGGTTGTTGTCGCGTAATCCGCTTGGCATGAAGAGGCTCGATCATGGGAAGGGCTGCCATCCTGTCAACCGCCAACCCGGGATAAGGGAAGATGTCGCTTGGTGAATACCTGGAACCGGTGCATGAGCTGGTTGCCGGGTCGTGCTCAAGGTTCATGCGCAGCCAGGGAGCCTCATGTATGCATGAACATGCGGGTGTCTGGGCTGCACTTCACCGAGTGTCGGACCTCTCGCGGTCGCTCCTAAACGGGTTCTAACGGGTCTCACCATTCCTGTGCGCAGGGGATTCTAGCAGAGCAATCCCATCGAAATCAGCAAATTTGCCCGTTTTCTGGTAGATTTGCCCACCTGTCAGCACAACCTGAAGTACAGCATGAGGAGCCCGGCTATGCCGTCATTCGATATTGTCTCTGAAGTCAAAATGAACGAGGTGTTGAACGCCGTTGATAACGCCAACCGTGAACTGGCGACCCGTTTCGATTTTCGTGGTGTGGAAGCCAGCTTCGAATTGAACAAGGAAGAAGTGAAGCTGGAAGCCGATGCCGATTTCCAGCTCAAGCAGATGGTCGAGATCCTGCGCGGCGCCCTGCTCAAGCGCCAGATCGAGAACAGTTCCATGGATGTGGGTGACAGCGTCCACTCCGGCAAACGTTTCCACCTGACCGTGAAGTTCAAGCAGGGGATCGACAAGGAAGTGGCCAAGAAGCTGGTGAAGCTCATCAAGGACTCCAAGATCAAGGTGCAGGCTGCCATCCAGGGCGACGAGGTGCGGGTCACCGGCAAGAAGCGCGACGATCTGCAAGAGACCATGGCCTTGGTGCGTGGCGCCGAACTGGGCCAGCCGATGCAGTTCCAGAACTTCCGCGACTGATGGCGAACGGGGAGGGCGCGGCTCTCCCCCCACTGCCAGCATGAGGGCATAAAAAAACCGGAGCAGCTGCTCCGGTTTTTTGTATCCGTGTGACGAGTTCGATTAGAACTTGTAGGTCACGGAGAAGTAGTGGCTGAAGCCAGAGCTCTTCCACGGGGTACCGTCGTAGGCGGTGGAACCGTCTTTGGTGCCGTAGGCATCCATGAAGTACTTCAGGCCGTAACCGACGGCGTAGCGGTCGGAGTGCCAGTAGATACCGTGGAAGGTAGCCAGGTTGTCGCTGGTACGGTCAGCACGGTTGTGGGTGTCCAAGTCGAAGGCGTAGTCCAGGTAACCCTGATAGGAGACGAAGCTGCCGTTGCTGAAGGTGTAGAAAGGCTTGAACCAGTTCATGGCGAACCAGTAACCGTTCCACTCACCCTCTTCTTCGGTGAAGAACTGGTTTTCGGTGGCGTGACGAGCATACAGGTTCATGCCCACTTTGCCGAACCAAGGCACTTGTACATCAGCACCCAGACCGATCATGTTTTCCATCTGGTTGTCGCCGATGTTGTTCAGAGAGGCGATGTAAACCTCTTGCACCGGACCGAAGGAGAGATCTTTACCAGTCAGCGCATCCAGAGACATACGCGGCGCAAACTTCATGAACAGGTTCTGACCCTTGTGCTTGTCGCTGTGACGGGAGTCGAAGATATCGAAGACGTCGACGTAACCGTACAGGTCAAACAGGCCGGAGCGACCACCGAATTCCATTTCGAAGTAGGTGTCGTTGTAATCTTCAGCACCTGCAGTGAAAGGACGTTGGTCGATGGTGTGCATCACGTTGAACTGCATCCACTTGTAGTCGTTCTTGTGGATGTCGCCGCTGTAGTCGGCAGCGAAGGCCGGGGTGGCGGAGGCAGCCAGCAGACCGGCAGCGATCAGAGTCTTGGTAAATTTGGCCATTTTATTGGTCTCTTGTGCGTTAGTTGAGGTTTTCCGTAGCCTGCCCACAAGGAGCGGGAGGGATTCTAGCCAAATAAATTCAACGGATAAACAAGCACCAGGGAACTTTGTCAGGATTTGTGAATCTAATCACCCCCTAAAATGCGCAAACGCTTGCTATTTGTGCGTTTGTGGTGACAAGGTGCTGCCTCGTTTGGCAACCATGATGATCAGGATCATCACCGGAATACCGAGCAGACTGGTGCCGATGAAGAAGTGGCTGTAGCCGATCTGCTCCACCACGCGACCAGAAAACCCCGCCAGCAACTTGGGCAGCAACAGCATGATGGAGCTGAACAGGGCGTACTGGGTGGCGGAGAAGGCTACGTTGGTGAGGCTCGATAGATAGGTTACAAACGCAGCCGTCGCTATGCCGGCGCTGAGGTTGTCCAGCGAGATGATCAGAGTCAGCAGCTCCAGGTTGTGGCCCACTTCGTTGAGGAGAGCGAACAGCAGATTGGTGCTGGCGGTCAGCACGGCGCCGAGGAACAGGATGCGCAGGGTGCCAAAGCGCATCACCAGCACGCCCCCGAGCGCGGCTCCCACCAGCGTCATGATGACACCATAGACCTTGGTGATGGTGGCCACTTCCGTCTTGCTGAACTGCAGATCCACATAGAAGCTGTTGGACATCACCCCCATCACCACGTCCGAGATGCGATAGCAGGCGATAAGCCCGAGGATCAGCAGGGCCGAGGAGCCGTAGCGGCGAAAGAAGTCGGCGAAGGGACACCAGATGGCCTCGTAGGTCCAGGCCCCCAGCCCGGCCAGCGTGGGTGACCAACCCCGTGCCAGCAGGGTAGCCTTGCGCGCCATCTGCTGCTCGTCCTGACTCTTGAGATCGATCTGCGGCTCGTGACTCATCAGGGTGGTGAGGATGCCAAGAGACATCAGCCCTCCCATCAGCAGATAGGTGAGCTGCCAGCCGCGATAGTCATAGCCGCTGTTGCTGCCGAGCCAGGCCGCCAGCGCCAGCGCCCCCGCTCCCGCCATGATCATGGCGAGTCGATACCCCGTCATATAAGAAGCGGCCATGGCCGCCTGCAGCCGCTCGGGAGCGGATTCGATGCGATAGGCATCGATGACGATGTCCTGGGTGGCAGAGGAGAAAGCCACCAGCAGGGCGAAGAGGGCCAGTTGGGCGAGCTGGGTCTTGGGATCGCAATAGGCCATCCCCACCAGGGAGAGGGCGATCAGCACCTGGGAGAACAGCATCCAACTGCGTCGTCGCCCAAGCAGCCGTGACAGCAGGGGCAGGGGCAGCCGATCCACCAGGGGCGACCACAGCCACTTGAAACCGTAGGCCAGCGCTACCCAGCTCATGTAGCCGATGTCGGTCAGGCTGACATCCGCTTCGCGCAGCCAGAACGAGAGGGTGCCAAAGACCAGCAGCAAAGGCAGGCCGGAGGAAAATCCCATGGCAAACAGGATGAGTACCCGCGCTTCCAGATAGACGGCGAGGGCATCTCGCCAGCGGGTGGCGCGGCCCGGTGTGTGGCTGGGCGGGCGGAGATTGTTCAACAGCCTGACTCCTCTGGGAAAAGGGGGTCATTTTGTCAGGTTCGGCAGGCGTAGCCAAGGCAAGCCGAGTGGCGGGCGGCAGGTTTCAGGGGCGCGAGCCGATGCAGTGGTGCGGGCAGGGGCCCTCGTCGGCGAGAAAATTGGCGCAGGCCATGAGTTGCAGGCGCAGCGCGTCATCACAGAGGAGGCGCTGCTCATCCCACAGGTGCAGGCTGTGAAGCAGATGCCAGAACACTCCTTCCTGTGCGTTGGCGGGGGTTTTGTCCATGGGGATCACGCAGAGCGCCTGCCAGTGGGAGAGGAGCTGCCAACTCAAGTCCTCCAGCTGCTGATAGGGAATCTTGCGTGCCAGAAAATGGCGAACCGCCTGGGCCAGCGGGCCGGCGTGTTGGGTTATGTAATCATGACAGGTCACCGGCTCCTCCTTCTGGTTCTGCTCCCCGATGCGTGGCACACATCGGGGAGCAGAGTATAGAAAAAGAGATTGGTGACCCGTTCAGGGACGCGGTGGAATGTGATCCGGGCCGCGTTATTTGTCCGCGAGCAGCACCACTTTCTTCAGGATGATGGGGCTGGTGGGGACGTCGTTGGCACGCAGGATGGAGCTGTAGCCGGTCTGGACCTGGGCCAGTTTGTCCAGCACCTCCATCCCCTTCACGACCTGGCCGAACACGGTGTAACCGGCGCCGGCATTGGCGTTGAGGTTGTCGTTGTCCACCAGATTGAAATAGAACTGGCGAGTGGCGCTGTCGACCGCCTGGGTGCGGGCCATGGCGATGGTGCCGCGCTTGTTGGGCAGGCCGCCTCTGGACTCGTTGACCACGGGATCGAAGGTCGGCAGGGGCTGGAACTGCTGGTTGTAGCCCCCACCCTGCACCACGAAGTTCTGGATCACCCGGTGGAACAGGCTGCCGTCATAGCTGCCGTCTGCCACGTAGCGCAGGAAGTTCTTCACGGTCTGTGGTGCCTGTTTGGGGGCCAGCTCCACGACGATGGTGCCATGGTTGGTCTCCATCTGGACTTTTTGACCGGCGAAAGCCAGGGGGGCGATCAAGGTGATCAGTAACCAGAGTTTCTTCATTTATATGTCCTCGCTCAGCTCGGCTGACCCTTGAGATAACCGCGCAGCGCCTCGTCGGCCATGATCTGCTGCAGCACGCTGCCCAGCTGCTGGTTCAGGGTGGATTCCAGATCGGCCATGCTCGGCTCGCCCGGGCCCTCCTTGCTGGAGGACATGTTGAACTGCTTGGTCAGCTTGCTGCCCTGGAAGTCGGCAATCACCTGCAGGCTGACGCGGGACTTGGTGACATAGGTGAAGGTCTTCTCTTCCACGGTGACGGCGGCAGTGGAGATGGCCAGCGTCAGGTTGGTGGTGCCGCTGTTGCCCACTTCCAGGCCCTGGCTGCGCAGCCCTTCCGCCAGTTTTTCAGCCAGCAGGCTGTTGAGAGGCTGACTGCTGTTCACCAGCACGGGGGCCTTCTCTTTTTTCTTGATAGAGAAAACATAGGCGGCTTCACGCTTGTCCACCCCTTCCATGGTGATGCGGTTGCCGGAGTAGTACTGCTGGTTGGAGGGGATGACTTGCGGGTTGAGCAGGGCGCTCTCGGGCCAGTGAGTAGCACAACCGCCCAATACCAGAGCGGCCAGCAGCAAGAGTGACTTTTTCATCATGGGTTTCCTTTAGCTTTATCTTTAGCGTTTGATGGCTTTCAAAATAACGAATTTGCTGTTCGACGCAACGACTTGTGCGTTGCCAAACAGGCGCTTGAGTTTGTTGTGATAGTCCAGATGACGGTTGCCTACTATCCAGAGTTCGCCCCCCTGAGGCAACACCCGGTGGGCGTCGCTGAACATCTGCCAGGCGATGTGATCGGTGATCGCTTGCAGCTGATGGAAGGGGGGATTGCAGAGGATCCTGTCCGCTGCCCCGACGGGAACGTCATCGAGACAGTTGTTGACCATGAAGTGGGCACGGGGCAGGGCATCGGGCAGGTTGTGCTCGATGTTGAGCCGTGCGGACGCCACCGCCATCCGGGATTCGTCGATGAAGGTCACCTCCACCTCGCTGTCTCGTGCCAGCAGGGAGAGCCCGAGCACGCCGTTGCCACATCCCAGATCGATCACCCTGCGGGCACTGTGGATGGGCAGGTTGTCCAGCATGAAGCGGGCGCCGATATCCAGGCTGGTGCGCGAGAACACGTTGGCATGGTTGTGGATGAGCATGTCGGTGCCTTCCAGCGGCCAGACGGTCGGGAAGGGACTGGTCAGGGACGGGCGCTCGGCGGCCGGGGTGCAATGAATGAGGCGTGCCTTCTTCCAGGCGAGCGAGGTGCGGGTCTCCCCCAGATACTTTTCGAACAGCTTGAGGGTGGAGGTGTGGATGTCCTTGGCCTTGCCGGCAGCAATGATGCGGGTCGCAGGGGTGACGACCCCGCGCAGGGCAAGCAGTTGCTGCTCCAGCAGCGCCTGATACTTGGAGACCTTGATCACCACCAGGGCGGGGGCACCGGGAAGGGGGGCACGGGAATCCAGACGGGGGATGGGGTGG
>NZ_PQLN01000085.1:0-18179 GCF_002919855.1 Aeromonas sp. ASNIH8
TAAATGGCGAAGAAACGGTCTAAATAGGCTGATTCAAGGCATTTACGGGAGAAAAGATCGGCTCAAACTGAAAAAATGAAATGACTGAGTCAGCCGAGAAGAATTTCCCCGCTTATTCGCACCTTCCCCAGAGCGTCGCCATCCTGGGCTCGGCCCTGAGCCAGAACCGGGGACTGGTCGGCATCAATCAGGGGGCGGGTGAGGGCAACCAGCAACTGAACGCCTTCGCCCTGTCCCTCGATGACAGCGGCCTGGGTGTCGTGACCGACATCAATCTCAGCTCCAGCGTCGCGAAGACCCCAGGGGGAAAGCCCCCCGCCAACACCACTACCAGCATCTATCTGGATGACACCGCCCTCACGGGCAGCAAGGGGGTCATTCAGGTGAACCAGGTCACGGGACAGGGAAACCAGTCAGTCAACATGGTTTCCCTGTCCCTGGCTGGCGCAGTAACGGCATCCCCATGATGCCGCAGGGATAGGAAGCCAGGCCCGGGGGTATCAGCCGATGGGCATATCTTCCGCTGAAAGTTCAATGGAGAGACTCATTATGCGTGGACTTATTTATAGCTCATTAGCCGCCGCGGTCATCATGGCCATGTCGGGCACTGCATCCGCCGATTACCGCGGTGACAGAGATGAGACAGGGGCAACCTTGACCAAGAAGGTCAAGGCAGAAGTCGATGTGGAATACGAAGGCAGGGTCAATGTCGGCGGCTACATCAACGTCAACAAACTCGGCATGGCCGTCGTGGACAACCAGCAGTCCAGTTCCATGATAGGCACCGCCAATACAAGAACGGAGAACACGAGCAAGATCGACGGCTCGTTCAAGGGTGCATCCGGTAACATCGGCGCCAACGTCGCAGCCGGTGACTCCAACGTACAGGGCAACAGCGCTTCCCTGGCCGCCTATGACGAGGTCGATGCCGAGTTCATCATGGGTCGTGGTCAACAACAACATGGCGCCCCTGGCGGATCGTCGGATGCCGAGGTCTTCTCCACCCAAAGCGCCAGCAACAACTGGACGACCAATCACGGCCATCAGAACAAGGCCGGTGTGGGCGATGGGGCCTTCAAGGATGCCGCAGGCAACATCGGGGTCAACGTGACCTCGGGCTCGGGTAACGTCCAGGCCAACAACATGGCAGCCTCCGTGTCCACCGGCAACATGGCCGTGGCCACCGTGGCCAACAGCCAGAGCGTCTCCAAGAACATGACCGAAAACCAAAGCCTGAGCGCAACCAAGACGGTTGACAAGGCGGGTGTGTTCCTCGGTCTCAAGGCTTGGGGCGATTACGAGGGGGGCGGTACCGGTCATGATGTCAAGAAAGGACATGGCCACGACAATGACAACGACAGGTACGGCAACAACAACCCGAAAGATGATGGCAAGTTCGAGTTCAAGGAAGAGGGTGACATCAAGCTCAGTGGGTACGCCGTCGGGTATATTCCCGTGGTCAACACCTACACCAGCCGCGAAACCTTCAACCGGGCAACCATCGATGGCGGCGCCTTCAACGGTGCCGTGGGCAACATCGGGGTGAACGTCTCCTCGGGGACCAACAACCTGCAAGCGAACAATCTCTCGCTGGCCGCAGGGTTTGCCAAGTAAGTCGATGCGAGGGGGCCCAGTGCCCCCTTTTTCCCTGACACTGGAGGTCTGAATGCGCTGGCTGTTGCTGTTGCTGTGCTGTCCTGCCGTTTGGGCAGGCTCGGTGCCACTGGGGGAGCATCTCCCGGCGCTGGGGGATCTCAACAAACCGGTGCAGAGCATTCTGGAGCGCCGGTACGCCAACATCGAGCGCCAACATACGGATTTCAGCTGCGGGGCCGCCGCCGTCGCCACCATCTTGCGCTACGCCTACGGCCATGCAACCAATGAACGCTGGGTCATGGATGGCATGCTTGCCATGGCAGACCCGGAGCAGGTCAAGCACTACGGCTTCTCCATGCTCGACATGAAGCAGTACCTGCAAATGCTCGGCATGCGGGTCAGAGGGTATCGACTGGGCGATGAAAAACTGCGCCAGGTGAGGGTGCCCACCATCGTCCTGCTCAACATTCGCGGCTATCAGCACTTTGCCGTGCTGCGGGCCATCGATCGCCACGATCGCGTCTATCTGGCAGACCCGGCCCTCGGCAACCGGGTGATCACGTTCAAGGAGTTCAAGGAGAGCTGGAACGGCATCCTCCTCGCCGTCATCGGCGCGGGCTATCGTCCCGATGCCCCCCTTGCCAACCCCTCTCCCCCGCTCTCTGTCAGAGGCAAGGATGGGCTCTTCGCCCCGGTCAATGAAACATCCCTGCTGGAATTCGGTTTTCAGCACAAAGAGCTAATGTGAGGTCATCATGAATACCCGACCCGCCCTATGCCTCCTCTGCAGCCTGGGTGGCATCGCCTCTCCGCTGCTGGCAGCACCGGACCCGCTGGCCCATCTGTCAGACCACTTTGCGCCCGAACTGGCGGACGGGGAGCTGGCCCACCTGCGCGGCCGCTATGTCAGCAGCCATGGCATCAGCTACTTCGGCATCGAGTTCATCTCGTCACTGACCACGGCCCAGGCCCAGCAGACGGCGGCCATGAACCTGGCGCTGAGCATTGTGCAAAACAAACCCAAGCTGGATGTGCGCGTCAAGGATGAGGTCAAGCCCGCGGCCACGCCCGCCAAGGAGGCCCAGGTGCAGGGGGCCGGGCTGGTGCAGGTCGTTCAACTGGAGGGGAGCGGCAACAGCTCGGTCAACCAGACCGGTATTGAACTGACCACCCCCACCATGACGGGACACCTGGTTCAGGCGGGCAGCTACGAGCACCAGGGCGATCTTGGCACCGCCACCTACCGGGTCTCGGGGAATTATGCCGGCTTGCAACTACACTCTTCCGACGGCCGGGTCCTGCTGGAGCAGAGCCTGCGCGGTACCGACTTCAGCCGGGGGCTGCTGCAGTTCAACAAGGTCAGAGGGGACGGTTTGCAGACGCTCAATCAGACCCGCATCTGGTTTTCGCGCTGAGCACCGGTGAGCCCGGGGGCTGAACCATCAGAAAGGATGATAAACAACAAGGACGTATCCCGATGAAACAGTCTCGCATGCTGTTGATTGCCCTCGCCCCCTTCGCCTGCTGGGGGGCCACGGCCGAGGAGGAGGCCCTGCAACAACAGCTGGATCTCCTGCGCCAGCAACTGATCCAGCAAAATCAGGCCCTTCATCAGCTCCAGGCCCGCCTGGAGGCCGTCAAGGCCGCCGGTGCCACGACGGCAACCGCCGGGGTCGGAGCCGGGGCCGCCGTCGCCTCCACCCAGCAGGACGCCTCACGGCGCACGCCGGAAGTCGGCCGCAGCACCGAAGACCTGATGATCGAACAGCACAATGTGTTCGACCGCGCCCTGACCGTCGATGTGGGCCTCTCCTATCAGCACTACAACCGCAAGGATCTCGCCCTGCGCGGCTTCCTCGCCCTGGACGCCATCTTCCTTGGCGAAATCAACCTGGATCGGGTGCGCTCCGATCAGTGGACGGCGGATGTCATCACCCGCTACACCCTCAACGATCGCTGGCAACTGGAGCTGGCCCTCCCCTACATGTTCCGCAACACCAACTACCAGAGCACCGGCAAGGAGAACTCCAGCCGCGACTTCGAGGAGCAGAGCGTCAGCGATGGCGGTCTGGGGGATCTCAGCCTCGCCATCTACTACAGGGTCATGGCCGAGAGCGAGGATTGGCCGGATCTGGTGTGGAACTTCCGGGCCAAGGCGCCGACCGGCAAGGATCCTTACGGCATCGAGATCAACACCTCGGAATCGGGCAACCTGGTGACCCCCAAGGAGCTCGCCACCGGCAACGGGCTCTGGCAGCTCTCCACCGGCTTCTCCCTGGTCAAGACCATGGATCCCGCCATCCTGTTTGCCAGCCTCAACTATGGTCACAGCCTCAAGCAGGACTTTGACGATATCTCCTACCAGCCCGGCAACCAGCCCGGCAGCATCCAGCTGGGAGACTGGTATGAATATGGCCTGGGGGTCGCATTCGCTCTCAACGAACGCTTCAGCCTCTCCTTCAACATCAACCAGCGCGTCACCATGGAGTCCGAGCAGGGGTCCGAAGGCTTTGCCATGGAGAAGGTCACCGGCTCCGATGCCAACGCCGCCAGCTTTGGCATGGGGTCGACCTGGGCCATCACCGACAACCTCTCCATGGCGGTCAACTGGTCTGCCGGGCTCACCACGGATGCACCGGACTACACCATCGGGATCCGCTTCCCCTACCGCTTCTAGCCCTGTCAGGGCCCGGGCAGGTTGACGACAAAAAACGAGGGAGGCATAACGCCTCCCTCTTCTTGTTGCCGCCAGCCTGCCTGGCGGGCCACCGGTGACATCACACCCCCAGGCGATCGCGCAGGGTGTACCAGGCGGCGCCGGCGGCGGTGAAGGGGATGCGCAGCAGGCGGCCACCCGGGAAGGGGTAGTGCGGCAGCCTGGCGAACGCATCGAAGCGCTCCGCCTGACCGCTCAGCACCTCGGAGAGCAGCTTGCCCGCCAGATGGGTACAGGTGACGCCGTGGCCGCTGTAGCCCTGCATGTAGTAGATGTTGTGACCGATGCGGCCAAACTGCGGCAGGCGCGACAGGGTGAGCAGGAAGTTGCCGGTCCAGGTGTACTCCACCTTGACGTCTTTGAGCTGGGGGAAGGTCTTGCGCATCTTGGGGATGATCAGCCGCTCGATATCCGCGGGATCTCGCGCCCCATAGACCACGCCGCCGCCATAGATGAGCCGGTGATCGCCGGAGGTACGGTAGTAGTCGAGCAGGTAGTTGCAATCCTCCAGACAGTAGTTCTGTGGCAAGAGTGAACGGGCCCGCTCCTCTCCCAGCACTTCGGTGGCGATCACCTGGGTGCCGCAAGGCATGCTCTTGCTGGCCAGTTCCGGCACCAGATTGCCGAGGTAGGCGTTGCCGGCCACCACGATAAAGCGTGCCTTCACCGCCCCTTTGGCGGTCTTGACCAACGCCGGCTGACCCGGAGTAATGCTGGTGACGGCGGACTGCTCGAAGATAAGCCCCCCCTGCATGCGGATGGCTTCCGCCTCCCCCAGCGCCAGATTGAGAGGGTGAATATGGCCGCCGCTCTTGTCGAGCAGGGCGCCGACGTAGCGATCGCTCGCGACCACCTCGCGCACCCCCTTGGCATCGAGCAGCTCCAGCTGGTCGTTGCCCCACTTCTCCCAGCGCGCCTTCTGCGCCTTGAGCTCGTGCAGCTGCTTCTCGGTCTCGGCGGCAAAGACGCCCCCCTCCTGCAGATCGCACTGGATGTTGTAGCGTTTGATCCGCTCGCGGATGATCTGGCCCCCCTCAAACAACATGGAGCCGAGCAGCCTGGCCTGATCCGGCGGGCAGTTCGCTTCGATGGTGTCGATGTCGCGGCTGTAGGAGTTGACGATCTGGCCGCCGTTGCGGCCGCTGGCGCCAAAGCCGACCCTGGCCGCCTCCAGCACCACCACCTTGTACCCCTTCTCCACCAGATGCAGCGCACTGGAGAGGCCGGTGTAGCCTGCGCCTATGACGCAGACGTCGCACTCCAGCTGCTCGGTGAGCGTGGGATAGGGCGTGTGTTTGTTGGCACTGGCTGCGTAGTAACTCTTTACATGTTCGGTCATGATCCCTGTTTCCTTACCGGTTCGTTTCCAACACAACGGGTTGTTCACATTAAAAGCTGGCCGGGGTGTGGGCGCTGACGATGCGGCAGACCTGCCCCGAGGGATTGCTGAAACTGTGGGGCTCGCCGGTGTCGATGACATAGCTGTCCCCGGCGCACAGTTCATAGGTCTGGCCGGCCAGGGTCAGCAACACCGACCCTTCCAGCACGGTGCCCACCTCTTCCCCCTGATGCTTCACCACGCCGCCGGTGTCGGTGCCGGGGGCATAGGTCTCCAGCATGAAGCCGAGCTGGCGCCGATTGTTGCCGTTGTGCACCAGCTTCATGGAGACCCCCTGGCTGCCGAGCTCGATGAGCTGCTCCGCCTTGATCACCACGCTGGGCGTGCTCGCCACCTCCTCTTCGGCGAAGAAGCGCGACAACGGCAGCTCGTAGACGCTCAGCAGCTTTTGCAGGGAGGCCACCGAGGGGCTCACCTTGTTCTGCTCTATCATGCAGATGGCGCCGTGGGTCAGGCCGCTCAGCTCCGCCACCCGGCGCTGGGAGAGCCCGAGCTCCCTGCGGATCCGGGCAAGCCGCTCCCCCATATTTCTCTCGTGCTCCGCCAGGGGGTTGTCCGTCATGGTCCGCCACCGGACCTCGCCACGGGATTGCTCCATCGCCCACCTCCTTCCATGGTCATTCGAATACCTGGGGCCGACTGGTCAATATAGTGAGTCAGGAACGTCAGCCCCGTTCACTATCCTGCACAACTCAGAGCGTTCATTATTTTGCACACCCTGCGCAATGAAAACCGCTACAATCGCGCTCACAGCCCCATTTCTAGCATGTGACGCCCAGTTCACTCAAATATATTTAACACTTGAAAAACATTTCGGCTCATTTTATGGTCGTTACGTGCTTATTATTCTATACGGCGGTGCCCACATAAACGCGCCACCCAGACCCACTATCGAGGCCCCTTACTTATGTCAGCATCACAACCTGCTCTCTCCCTGATCAAATCCCTGGCCTATGTCGACGGCCGCTGGTGCGAGTCCCTGGGCGGGCGCCGGTTCGAGGTCCTGAACCCGGCCACCGGCCAGGTCATCACCCAGGTGCCCGACATGGACGGGGAGGATACCCGCCTCGCCATCGCGGCCGCCCACGCGGCGCAACCCGCCTGGGCGGCCCTCACCGCCAAGGAGCGCAGCAGCAAACTCTACGCCTGGTTCGAGCGCATCATGGCCAACCAGGAGGAGCTCGCCCGTATCATGACCTGCGAGCAGGGCAAGCCGCTGGCGGAAGCCAAAGGAGAGGTGGCCTACGGCGCCAGCTTCATCCAGTGGTTCGCGGAAGAGGGCAAGCGTGCCTATGGCCGCACCATCCCCGGCTTCTCCGCCGATCGGCGCCTGGCCACCATCAAGCAGCCGGTGGGGGTCGTGGCCGCCATCACCCCCTGGAACTTCCCCATCGCCATGATCACCCGCAAGGCGGGTCCGGCGCTGGCCGCCGGTTGCACCATCGTCATCAAGCCCGCCGCCGAAACGCCCCTCTGCGCCCTGGCGCTGGCGGTACTGGCAGAGCAGGCGGGCATTCCCGCCGGGGTCATCAACATCGTCACCTCCCATCAGGCGAGCGCGGTGGGCAACGAGCTGTGCAGCAACCCCGTGGTGCGCAAGCTCTCCTTCACCGGCTCCACCCGCATCGGCAAACTGCTGATGCGCCAGTGCGCCGACACCATGAAGCGCCTCTCCCTGGAGCTGGGCGGCAACGCCCCCTTCATCGTCTTTGACGACGCCGACCTCGACGCCGCCGTGGCCGGGGCCCTGGCGTCCAAATACCGCAACGCCGGCCAGACCTGCGTCTGCGCCAACCGCATCCTGGTGCAGGCCAGCGTCTATGACGCCTTCGCCGAGAAGCTCGCCGCCGCGGTCAAGGCCTTCAAGGTCGGGGACGGCATGGGCGAGGGCGTCCAGATCGGGCCCCTCATCAACCCGGCCGCCGCCAGCAAGGTGGCCGAGCTGGTGCAGCAATCGGTCGCCGCCGGTGCCCGGGTGCTGGTGGGGGGCGACGCCCACCCCGCCGGTCCCCTCTTCTATCACCCCACCATCCTGACCGGGGTCACCCGGGGCAACCCCATTCTGGACGAGGAGATCTTCGGGCCCGTCGCCCCCCTGGTGCGCTTCGAGACGGAAGCCGAGGCCATTGCGCTTGCCAACGACACCCCCTATGGCCTGGCCGCCTACTTCTATGGCCGCGACATCGCCCGGGTGTGGCGGGTGGCCGAGGGGCTCGAATACGGCATGGTGGGGATCAACGAGGGGATCATCTCCACCGAACTGGCCCCCTTTGGCGGGATCAAGGAGTCGGGGCTGGGCCGGGAAGGGGCGGCCGAAGGGCTGGAGGAGTACCTGGAGACCAAATACCTCTGCTTTGGCGGCATTCGCTGAGGGGAGTGAAGGGGCAATCGCATCGTTAAAACAGATGCGTTATGACGCAGCCCATCGCTTTTACAGATAGAAAGAGGGGGCAGCCGGTCACGACCGAGCGCCTTGTGGGCCCTGAGGGCACACCCGGGGCCCCCTTTTGCGAACAGGCCGCCCTGCCCGAGGGCAGTTGGCGGCACACATATGGCCAGATGGCACAGGAACAGCGGGGGCCCATGCCCCTCAGGGAGGAAAGATGAGTCATTCAAGCAACAACCAGCAATGGCAGGCCCGCCGCGAAGCGGCCGTGGTCCAGGGGGTCGGCACCCTGCTGCCGGTCTTCATCGACCGGGCGCACAACGCCGAGCTGTGGGATGTGGAGGGCAACCGCTATATCGACTTTGCCTCCGGCATCGCCGTGCTCAACACCGGCCACAACCACCCCAAGGTGGTGGCGGCGGTGCGCGAGCAGCTCGAGAAGTTCAGCCACACCTGCTTCCAGGTCACCCCCTACTCCGGCTATATCGAGCTGGCGGAAAAATTGAATGCCCTGGTGCCCGGCCCCACCCCCAAACGCACCCTCTTCCTCTCCACCGGCGCCGAGGCGGTGGAGAACGCCATCAAGATCGCCCGCGCCCACACCGGTCGCAGCGGCACCATCGCCTTCAAGGGGGGCTTCCACGGCCGCACCATGATGGGCATGGCCCTCACCGGCAAGGTGGTGCCCTACAAGACCGGCTTCGGCCCCTTCCCGGGGGAGGTCTATCACCTCCCCTTCCCCGCCGACTACCTGGGAGTGAGTGAAGACGATGCCCTGGCCGCGCTGGATCTCTGCTTCAGCGCCGACATCGAACCCACCCGGGTGGCCGCCATCATCATCGAGCCGGTGCAGGGGGAAGGGGGCTTCTACCCCGCCTCTGCCAGCTTCATGCAGCGCCTGCGCCAGGTGTGCGACCAGCACGGCATCCTGCTCATCTGCGACGAGATCCAGACCGGTTTCTGTCGCACCGGCAAGACCTTCGCCACCGAATACAGCGGTGTCGAACCCGACATCATGACGCTGGCCAAGAGCCTGGCCGGCGGCTTCCCGCTCTCTGCCGTGGTGGGCAAGAGCGAGGTGATGAACGCCGCCAAGCCCGGTGGCCTGGGGGGCACCTACGCCGGCTCCCCCATCGCCTGCGCCGCCGCCCTGGCAGTGCTGGAGGTGATCGAGGAGGAGCGCCTGAACCAGAAGGCCCTGGCCCAGGGGGAGCAGATCAAGGCACGCCTGCACCAGCTGGCGACACGGTTTGACTGCATCGGCAACATCCGAGGCCCCGGCGCCATGGTGGCCATGGAGCTGGTGAAGGAGGGGGATGCCGCCAGACCGGACCCGGATCTCACCAAGCGGCTGGTGGCCGAGGCGGGCAAGCGGGGGCTGGTGCTGCTGGCCTGCGGCGTGCGTGGCAACGTGATCCGTTTCCTCGCCCCCCTGACCGCCCCGGCAGCCATCGTCGACGAGGGGCTGGACCTGCTGGAGCAGGCCCTGTCCGCCTCCCTGGCCTGATCCGGAAGACCGCGTTCGACCACGTGCAAAAAAATGCGTTTTTGCTCCCTTGATATGCTTGTCAAGGGGGCATCACGAATGCACAATGCGCCGCCGTATTCAAGGACCGTCCGCTCATCGGAGCCCGGTTCTTTTTTTGCGCCAAACAAATCCATAACGAGGCCGGAACAGACCGGAAATGATAACGAGGTGGCACGCCATCTCACGACACCCGCTTCTTAGTGAGGAACTCCATGGGGCATATCATCGCTTTCCTGCCGGCCCGCGCCGGTCTGCGCCATCCGTCCGCATCCCGGACTGGCGCCCCCACCGTGCAGGATGACCTCACCGTCAGCCTGATCCCGTCAGCCAGCCTGCGGGGGATCGCCTGATGCACCCGCACCCCGCCGGTCTGAAAAAAAGCCTGAAACTCTGGCACGTGGTCATCATGGGGCTGGCCTATCTCACCCCCATGGCGGTGTTCGACACCTTCGGCATCGTCACCGAGATCACCGAAGGCCATGTGCCGACCGCCTACCTGCTCGCCCTCATCGGCATGCTGTTCACCGCCATGAGCTACGGCCACCTGGTGCGCAAGTTCCCCTCGGCAGGCTCCGCCTACACCTATGCCCAGAAGGTGTTCCACCCCTATGTGGGCTTCATGGTGGGCTGGGTCTCCCTGCTCGACTACATGTTCATGCCCATGATCAACATGCTGCTGGCCAAGATCTACATGGAGGCCCTCTTCCCCGGCGTGGCCCCCTGGACCTACATCCTGGCCCTGGCCGCCGTCATGACCTTTCTGAACCTGCGGGGCATCAAGCTGGTGGCGAACTTCAACAGCCTGATCGTCATCATGCAGTTCAGCATCATCGCCGTCTTCATCGGCCTCATCGCCTGGGGCGTGAGCCACGGCGAGGGGCTCGGCACGGTGGCGAGCAGCCGCCCCTTCTTCTCCGAGCAGATGCACATCAATCCCCTGCTGACCGGCGCCTCCATCCTCTGCCTGTCGTTCCTCGGGTTTGACGCCATCACCACCCTGTCGGAGGAGACCCCGAACGCGGATCGGGTGATCCCCCGGGCCATCGTGCTCACCGCCCTCATCGGCGGCGTGCTCTTCATCTCGGTCTCCTACTTCCTGCAGCTCTTCTTCCCGGACATTTCCCGCTTCCAGCAGCCGGATGCGGTGCTGCCGGAGATCGCCCTCTATGTGGGCGGCAAGCTGTTCCAGGCGGTGGTGCTGGTCTGCACCACGGTGGCGGTGCTCGCCTCGGGGCTCGCCTCCCACGCCGGGGTGTCGCGCCTGCTCTATGTGATGGGCCGGGATCGCGCCCTGCCGAGCCGCGTCTTCGGCTACATCCACCCCACCTGGCAGACCCCGGCTCTCAACGTGCTGCTGGTGGGCATGCTGGCCCTCTCGGCGGTGGTCTTCGATCTGGAGATGGCGCTGGCGCTCATCAACTTCGGCGCCCTGGTGGCCTTCACCTTCGTCAACCTGGCGGTGATTGCCCACTTCTATCTCAGGCTGGGTCACAACAAGACCCTGAAGGATCACCTGCTGTTCCTCGCCCTGCCCCTGTGCGGCGCCGCCTGCATCGGGGTGCTCTGGCTCAACCTGGAGCCCGCCTCCTTCGAGCTGGGGCTGATCTGGGCCGCCCTCGGTGCCATCTACCTGCTGCTGCGCCTCACCGTGTTCCGGGTCCGCCTCGGCCGCCCCGAGCAGGACGCCTCCTGAGCGAAACCGGCGCCCCCAGGGCGCCGGTTTCGCATGGCGGCAAAGCAGGGCGCCAGCTGATGACAAGGTTGTCATCGACTTTCCGGCAGCGGTGGCGAAGTGATCGCTCACGGGGGGAACAAATTCCCCGCTGGCGCAATGCTGTTCAGATAAGCACTTTTTTGACTGATTATTCATAAATTGGATTTGAGTTGAGGGGGCAAGGCTGTGTCCAGTCGATCTTCCTCCAGCCTTTATCCAGCGGGGCTTGCAATAGAAAGAGGGAGGCATCATGCCTCCCTCGATTTTTTGTCCTGATACTACGTGGACTGGAACTCAAATTCTCTTAAGTGAACAGCATTGCCCCGCTGGCGGCCTTTTTCGCTTGTCTCCTCCCCCCCCCTGAGGGCACAATACGGCGCCCCTTGAGAGCCGATGTTTCAACAACATCGGTTCTTTGCTTTTCTGGGGCACACCACCATTCACCAAGAGGCCGGCCATGTGCCGGAATTGATACCCAGATTGCCAAGCAATCTCCCGACGTTGTGAGGAAAAACATGGGGCATTTAACTGCTTTCCTGCCGGTCCCCGCCGGCGTGCGCCACGCATCTGTGCCACAGATGGGCGCCCCCTGTGTCCAGCGACGCGTTCCCGCGTCCCTGATCCCGTCCCATTTCGCCCACGGGGCCTGTGCAGAGGAGAAAGCGTGATGGCCGGTGCCAAGCTGCTCAAGACCCTCACCCTGTTCCAGGTCGTGGTGATGGGTCTGGCTTACCTCACGCCCATGGCGGTATTCGATACCTTCGCCATCGTCGGTGACATCACGGATGGTCGCGTGGCCACCGCCTACCTGCTGGCGCTCGGCGGCATCCTGCTGACCGCGTTCAGCTACGGCCACCTGGTGCGCCGCTTCCCGTCCGCAGGCTCCGCCTACACCTATGCCCAGAAGGTGTTCCACCCCTATGTGGGCTTCATGGTGGGCTGGTCTTCCCTGCTGGACTACATGTTCATGCCGATGATCAACATCCTGCTGGCCAAGATCTACCTGACCGCCATGTTCCCCACCGTGGAGCCCTGGATCTTCATCTTCGGTCTGGTGACCGTGATGACCTTCCTGAACCTGCGCGGCATCAAGCTGGTGGCGAACCTCAACGGCTTCATCGTCTTCATCCAGATCGCCATCATCGTCACCTTCCTCGGCCTCATCGCCTGGGGCCTGAGTCACGGTGAAGGGGCCGGCACCCTGATGAGCAGCCGTCCGTTCCATGTGGAGTCTGCCAGCATGCTGCCGCTGTTCACCGGCGCCACCATCCTCTGCTTCTCGTTCCTGGGCTTCGACGGCCTGAGCTCCCTCTCTGAAGAGACCCCGAATGCCGGCAAGGTGATCCCCCGCGCCATCGTGCTGACGGCCCTCATCGGCGGCATCATCTTCGTCACCGTCTCCTACAGCCTGCAGCTCTTCTTCCCGGATCTGGCCCGCTTCAAGGAGCCGGACGCCGTGCTGCCGGAGATCGCCCTCTACGTGGGTGGCACCCTGTTCCAGAGCGTGGTGCTGGTGTGCACCACCGCGGCCGTGCTCGCCTCCGGCATGGCGGCCCACGCCGGCGTGTCGCGTATCCTCTACGTGATGGGGCGCGATCGCATGATCCCGGAGCGGGTGTTCGGCTATATCCACCCCACCTGGCGCACCCCGGCCATCAACGTGCTGCTGGTGGGGGCCCTGGCCCTCTCCGCGGTCTCCTTCGATCTGGACATGGCCCTGGCCCTGGTGAACTTCGGCGCCCTGGTGGCCTTCACCTTCGTCAACCTCTCGGTGATCGGCCAGTTCTGGGTGCGCGAGAAGCGCAACAAGAGCCTCAAGGAGCACCTGCTGTTCCTGGTGCTGCCGCTGCTGGGGGCCGCCACCATCGGCGCCCTCTGGATCAACCTGGAGCAGAGCTCCCTGGAGCTTGGCCTCATCTGGGCTGGGATCGGGGTCACCTACCTCTTCCTGCGCCTCGCCGTGTTCCGCATCCCCTTCCGTCAGTACGAGGAAGCGGCCGACGGCCAGTAAGCCATCTCGATCGCAAGATGCAAAGAGGGGAGCCCACGGGCTCCCCTCTCTTGTTTGCACGACGCATCGCCTTCTGCCGGGTTTCCCCTCAGTAGGTGCCCGTCTTGCGCAGCACGGCGCGGCCCGCCGCCTTGGCGGGATCGTCCACCACGTTCTCGACTCGCTGCTGGGTGTTCTTCGCCTTGTTGTAGGTCTCGCCCACACCGGCAGCCTCGGCGGCCTTGCGCTTGGCGTAGTCACCGGGATTGTCCACCGCATTCTCGACCCGCTGCTGGGTGTTCTTGGCCTTGTAGTAGGCGTCATCCACGCCGGTGGCCTGGGCCGCCTTGCGCTTGGCATAGCCAGCGGGATCGTTGACCGCGTTGTCCACACGCTGTTTGGCGCTCTGCGCGGAGCAATGGCTGTTGACCCCGGTCGCGCTGTTGACGGCCGAGCCGATCGCCACGTCTTTGGAGCTGCAATCGGAGGGCAGCACGGCGGCATGAGAGGAGAGAGAGGCCATCGCCAGGGGCAGGAGAAGAAGGGACCAATGTTTCATGACAGACTCGCAATTACTGATTAAATGACGAGGCAGTCTACTCCCATTGACTGAGTGGCGGCACAGGATCCACCAGTGGATGGCACCCCGTCCGTCAGTTTCTAACACATCCCTACATTCGACAGACCAATTCACTTAAAACAACAAAGCAATCAGAATTAATCACTGCACCCCCATCTGGCCCGCCAATCCCGAGCCCCCTGTCACCAAAGCATCATAAAAGTGTCACTTTGTCATATTTCTGTCATAGAGCACTGCTGTAATGCGCCCGTCCAATTCAACGCAGACGTCCCAAGAGGCACCATGCAAAGCAAACCGTCATCCCCGCAGACCCGCGCTACCGGCCCCCTGTTCAACTGGCTAGCGGTGATCACCTTTGTTTACCTGATCCTGGTCGCCGTCGGGGCCGTCTCACACGGCTTTAAAGGGTTCTCCGGCGGCGCCGAGGGCGCGGCCCAGATCTTCGCCTTCGCTAACAACCCCTTCGTCGCGCTGCTGCTCGGCATCCTGGCCACCGCCCTGGTGCAATCCTCCAGTACCGTCACCTCGGTGATCGTCGGCCTGGTGGCGGGCGGCCTGCCCATGAGCATGGCCATCCCCATGGTGATGGGGGCCAACCTCGGTACCACCATCACCAACACCATCGTCTCCCTCGGCCATATCCGTGACAGGGGCGAGTTTCGCCGCGCCTTCGCCGCCGCCACCGTGCACGACTTCTTCAACCTGCTGGCCGTCTTCATCTTCCTGCCGCTGGAATTGATGTTCGGTCTGCTGCAAAAGAGTGCCGAGTGGCTGTCCGGTCTGCTGATGGGCTCCGCCGACATGTCCATGAAGGGCATGGACTTCATGAAGCCCATCATCTCCCCCTCCCTGGATCTCATCGACAGCGCCGTCGCCTTCCTGCCGGGCAAGGGCCCCGCCATCGCCACCATCGTCATCGGCATTCTGCTGATCCTCGGCTGCGTCACCGCCCTCGGCAAGGTGCTGCAACGGGTCATGGTGGGTCGTGCCAAGGAGCTGCTGCACAAGGCCCTGGGCCGTGGTCCCCTGACCGGCATCGCCTCCGGCACCCTGGTGACCGTCATGGTACAGTCCTCCTCCACCACCACCAGCCTGATGATCCCGCTGGCGGGCGGCGGCGTGTTCAACACCCGTCAGCTCTACCCCTTCACCCTGGGGGCCAACATCGGCACCACCATCACGGCCCTGCTGGCGGCCACCGCCATCAGCGGCGCCGGCGCCCAGCTGGCCTTGACCATCGCCTTCGTGCATGTGCTGTTCAACGTCTTCGCCGTGGCGCTCATCTATGGCGTGCCCTTCCTGCGGGAATTGCCCATCAAGGCCGCCGAAACCCTGGCCCGGGTCGGCAGCGAGAACAAGCTGCTGGCGCTGGGTTACGTGGCCGGGCTCTTCTTCGCCCTGCCCGCCCTGATGATGGTGGCCGTCAAGTAAATCCGAACCGGGGGCATCATGCCCCAGGTGCCTTGCCCGTCCGGTCACATCCTCCGGCATCCCCCCTCGCCCTCCCTCCCCGGCTGGGATAAGATGCCCCTTCATTGCACTCTGATTTCAAGGAACAGGAAAACCCGATGAAATTCATTCTGATAGCCCTTCTTATCGCCGGCGCCGCCTACTACTTCTACTCCAGCAGCAACAACCGGAAGCTGGCGGAAGAGAACGTGCGCAAAGGGGCCGAGTTCCTCGCCAGCAACCAGGAAAAACCCCTGGTGACCACCACCGCCTCCGGCCTGCAGTACGAAGTGCTGACCCCGGGCACCGGCACCGTTCACCCCACCGCCACCAGCAAGGTGAAGGTGCACTACGAGGGCAAGCTGCTGGACGGCACCGTGTTCGACAGCTCCGTTGCCCGTGGCGAGCCCATCGAATTCGGCCTCAACCAGGTGATCAAGGGGTGGACCGAAGGGGTGCAACTGATGGTGGAAGGGGAGAAGACCCGCTTCTACATCCCCGCCAACCTGGCCTATGGCGACAGAGCCGCCGGCAAGATCCCGCCGGGCTCAGTCCTCATCTTCGACGTGGAGCTGCTGGGCATTCAATAAACCCGCACTGGGCCCGCGTTGATCTTGGCGGTGGCGCTGCGGGGCATCCCGTCAGGAGCCACGTCCGACGGCCCCTGATCACAACGCCGGCGCACTGCGCCGGCGTTGTCGTTTCTGCCCCGGTCTCCCTCGCCCTGATGCCAGACTATCAACCAAAAGTGAAGAGTGCTTATCCATAAAGCCTGATTGTTAACCCATCATTAGGGGCAGATAATGACCACATCGTCAGCGGCATGTCGCCCTGGCCTCGGGTTGTCGGTGCGCCGCGCGCATCGGCACAACGCATATGGAGTCTGTCATGTCTATCGCCCCTGTCTGGTTCATCTCCCACGGCGCCCCGGATCTGGTCCTGCGCGATCAGCCCGCGACCCGGTTCCTGAAGCAACTGCGCCTCGAGGGTGCCAGAGGGCTGGTGGTGATCTCGGCCCACTGGTTCAGCCGAAGCGAGCTGCAGATCAACGTCGAGCCCAACCCGGCCCTGATGTACGACTTCTACGGCTTCCCCGAGCCCCTCTACCAGATCCGCTGGCCCGCGACGAGCCCGCAATGGTTGCAGGAAGCGGTGAGCGATCAGCTGCTGCTGGCCGGTCTGCCTGCCACCCCGGTGCGCCGCGAGCTGGATCACGGAGTCTGGTCCCCCCTCTCCCTGATGGATCCGGACAGTGAACTCCCCCTGGTGCAGATCGCCATCCCGGCCAGCTTCACCCCGGCCCAGCTGTGGCAACTGGGGGAGGCATTGCAGGGGCTGCGCGAGCAAGGGATCGGCATCCTCGCCTCCGGCGCCATCACCCACAACCTCCGTGCCCTCGGGCCGGACGGCTCGCCGGTTCCCCAGTGGGCGAGCCAGTTTGCCCGCTGGCTGGAGCAGACCATGGCAGTGGGAGACAGGGGGGCGCTGGAAGAGTACCGGGCCCGGGCGCCGGGCGCGGTGGAATCTCATCCCCATGACGATCACCTGCGCCCCCTGTTTGTGGCGCTCGGCGCGGCAGGGGCCGACAGACCCCGAAAGCTGCACGACAGCTGGGATTACGGCAGCCTCTACATGGGGGCCTACCAGTTCGGTTGAGGGCGGGGCGGCCAGGCCGCCCTGCTTGCCGTGCTGCCGCCGACGCGCGTGGCGAAATAGCGGACTCGTTATAGCCATTTTCCGGTAGAATGGCCGCCATTGGATGAGGCTTGGCAGGGATGGCTGTCGCGTCGGGTGGCTAGATGAACCTATATCGAACACTGATCCTGCTCTGTCTGCTCTGCCTTCAACCTGTGCAGGCCCTGACCCTGCACAGCCGCTACGATCCCGCCCCGCTGCCTCCCCGCTGGTCGGAGGCGGAGCTCGGATGGCTGCGCCAGCAGTCCCAACTGCGGGTCGGCATCCTGCAAGAGGACTACCGCCCCTTCACCATGATCGCTCGCCAGCGCGTCGAGGGGCTCAGTGCCGACTACATCGACCTGCTGGCCCGGATGCTGGACAAACCCGTTGCCCTGAGCGCCTTCCCCGACAAGGCGCACCTGCTCCGGGCCCTGGCACGGGGGGAGATACACCTCGCCAGCCTCGGCAATCTCACCCTGGCGGACAGTGACACCCGGGCGATCCGCCTGAGCAACCCCTATTTCAGCAGCCCCCTCGTCTTCTCCGTGCCCAGACGTTATCGGGGGGCCCTGCTCACACCGGGACAGCGGGTAGCCGCCGTCCGGGATCAGATAGACAGGGCGCGCTTTGGCCGCTACTACCCCACTCTCACCCTGGTGACCTATCCCTCCAACATGGAGGCGTTCGATGCGGTCTTCTTCGGCCGCGACGACATCCTGCTGGGGGATGCCCACTCCACCCACTATCTCAACAGCGAGCGCTTCGACCACCTTCGCCAGCGGGGCGAGGCCCCGCCCGAGCTGGCGCCTGCCGAGTTCCGCTTTGCCGTCCCGGCCACCGAGCCCGCCCTGCTCAGCCTGGTCAACCGGGGGCTGGCGGCCATCGACGACCGGGCGCGCAACACCCTCTTCACCCAGTGGAACGGGCCCATCCGCGACATGAACGAGCGAAGCGCCGATCTCTATGATGCCGCCGAGCGGGCCTGGATGCGGCAAGCGCCCCCCATCAGGGTGTGGCCAGGGCCGACGCATGATCATTCTTTGCGCTAGTTGATCAAGTATCGATCAGTTGAGCGGCGCCAAGTACGATTTTAATTGTACCTTGCGTTGCCAAGCTGTAAATAGTCGAGATCTTAACTAACTGT